>NZ_JAEHBX010000139.1:0-4476 GCF_016483395.1 Bacillus cereus group sp. N21 | reverse complement strand
GCTCCGATTGAATATCGAATCTCGATGGCTGCATAGTCTTTTTTTACAGCTGTCCACTTGACGGGGGTAAGACCAGGCTGCTTGTCTTTTCCTTCCCTATAGGCTGTAAACTCTTTCATTATCCTTCTGAAAAATTCGTCTGCACTTCATTAATCGGCCAATAGCGTAAATCCACTTTCCCGACAACAGTATCTGCTTTTACAAATCCAAAATGCCTGCTATCCCAACTGCCGAGACGATTATCACCAATCACAAAAATATACCCCTTCGGAACAACCTTTTCTCTCGTTAATTCTTCTAACGTAAAATCACCTGTCAACTGCCGGCCTTCCGCTTGCCTCTTATATGTTTCCAAATAAGGCTCATCAATAAATTGACCATTTATATACAATTTGTCATGCTTATATTCAATCCGATCGCCTGGTAAACCGATAATTCGCTTTACATAGTCTTCCTTTTTATTCGCATGAAACACGACAACATCAAATCGGTTCAACTCCCCAACTTGATAGCTAACCTTATTCACAACAAGCATATTTCCATCTTGAAGTGTCGGCATCATTGACTTTCCCTCTACAACATACGTTGAGAAGAAAAACGTTCGAAAAAAAACAGCTAATAGCACACCTATAAAGATTGTTCTCATCCACTCTAGGCCTTCTTTTTTCAAAGCTCGCTTCATCCGCCTCTCCCCTCACCCTTTTCCTATAATGAAGTTGTAATTACAGCGAAGACTAGTCTTAATGTAGTTCTAGCTTTACCTCAATCTTCTTACCGACATACCATAAAATAAAAATGACACCTATGACAATAATAGTTTTCACAGGCTTATGGATAAAAGAAGTTAAATCATGCCCAATATAACTTAAAATAAGAATCATGACTAACTTTCCAAGCGCTAACGCTAACACAAATTGTCGTCTACTAATACGTGATAAACCAGCCACAACATTAATAAGTGCAGACGGCGTAAAAGGAAAACAAAATAATATAAAAATAGGTGCGAATCCTTTTCGCTCAATCCATCCCATCGCTTTGCGCACTTTCGGATGTTTATTCACAAACGAGAAGAATCGACTTCTTCCAAAACGACGAATAACTGAAAATACAATTAATGCACCAAGAACCGATCCAAGCCATGAATACAAAAAACCAAGCCAAAACCCGAAGGCAACTGCATTTGCCATCACAAACAAAATAAGTGGCAGTGCCGGGATAAGTGCCTCTATCATCGGCAAGCTAATACCAAGGAGCGGTCCAAGTGCCCGATAATTAGCTACAAGCTGATCCATATTTTCTGCTGAAAAATACTCTTTGATTGTTTGAAAATCCATTCTACAATTTACCCCTTTGCTATATTCCTATCTCTACTTTATCATCGCTTATTGTAAAGAGGAAATGGTAGATACGACATATGGAGATGTATTTATTAAAGTTCCATAATTTTATGTAAAAATCCTTCATTATTATTGTATGATAATCTATCATTATTTGACAGGATGTTACATATTGAGAAATAAAGTACAACTTTAATCAGTGGAGTTTTCTTCATCCTCCACTGATTATTAGCCCTCACCAATCGGGTATTTACGGGCAGTTATCTCCCACCTATCTTCTTCGCTTCTCTCGGAATCTTGAGGTGGGAGTCTTAATGCTCGCAAATAGCGGGATAAATTTATATCCCCAAAAACGTCCTTTATCTTCCTTCATATTGTAAATTATCAATCCAGTTTTCAACTAAAATCAACAACCGCATTATTATAAATGGGCAAAAATACTATAACAGTGGTTCCTTTCCCTACTTGGCTTCTTATGTTTATTTTTCCACCATGACTTTCAATAATTTGATAACTAATCATAAGCCCAACACCCGTTCCCTTTTCTTTTGTACTATAGAAAGGTTCCCCTAGCCTTTTAATTCTTTCTGGTGGAATACCTACTCCTTTATCTGAAATACAAATCATAACCTCGGTACTATTATGTTTTTTCACGTTAATGGTGATTTCTTGACCATTCTGTATAGCTTCAATAGAATTTTGTAAAATATTTAAAAAAACTTGTTTTAATTGAATTTCGCAGCATTCAACCAATAAATTTTCAAAATCCATGTTTAATGTAATACGAATATTCTTCATAATTGCTTGCGTACTTATTAAAGCAACCACGTTATCTAATATAGTACAAAGATTTTTAGGTTTAAATACTACAACGTTCGGTTTTGCAATAGATAAAAATTCTTGAAGAATTGTTTCAATACCTCTGATTTCAGAAAATATTAGCCTAAAATATTCCTTGTCTTCTCCTACTTCTTGTTGTAATAATTGCATGAACCCTTTAATTACTGTTAAAGGGTTACGAACTTCATGAGCAATTCCAGCTGCCAATTGCCCTACTGCTTTAAGGGTATCTGATTTTTTTAATAATTCCGTTGTTTTTTTACGTTCTGTAATATCACGTACAATAATCATAATTTTATCCTTAAAAAGCGGTAAAAGTCTCGCTTCAAAATAATAAATTTCATCATCTAGTTGTAGAGAATAATCTATTAAAACCGGAACAGCTGAAATTTGTATCTGATTAATAGCTTTCTCAAATTGCTTTGTTATAGAAACAGGTAATACCTCTTGAATTTTTTTCCCTATAAATTCTTCGATTTGAACATAAAATTTAGATATAGAATTAGTTTTACACTTCCTAATGGTCCCATCAAGGTCCGACAAAAAGTATAAATCAGGAATTGCTTTAAAAATTAATTCCAGTTCAGCCGATGTTTGTTTAAGATTTTCTTCCATTCTCTTACGGTTGGTTATATCAATCCCAATTGCTCCAATATTCCATCCTAAAATAGGAATACTCTGTAATATATTTGACCACATGATAGTTTTTATCTCACCATTTTTACAAGTTATGTTCACTTCCCAATCCCTAAAATCATTTCCATTTTTTAATAAATCGTTACATAACTGATCTCTATAAGCTTTATCAGGGTGTAGCAATTCTATTGCTGTAGGATTGTTAATAATTTCATCTGCACTATATCCAGTTACTAATTCACATTCCCGATTCCACATAATAATACTTCCTTTTTCATCAAGAGCATTAATCATAATCGGCATATTTTGTAATATGCTATATAAATGATTTTCATCATGTTGTGTTACGGTTTTTATTTGTGAATTTTTTTCATGAAAATTTTTTAAGTATAATTGTTGAGTTGCCATCTCTTCAATGAGATTTACAATACATTTAAAAGGTGTTATCTGAGAATCTACAATAACCTCTTTATTAATACTTGTCCCAATAACAAAGGTCCCTATATGCTCCTGTTCAATAACGATGGGAATATGAGTTTCTTTGAACAATTTGCTTTTTTGATTATAAAAAAAAGGTTCGCCTTTGAAAAATATAACATTTTGATTATTATCGAGGAGACAGTATGGAACTTTAGTTAAATTATAAAATTGTTCTGTTATGTTCTTGAACTCGTTTATATTTATAAGGTCTTTAAGTGTATATCTCATTATTTAACCCATCTCCTTTTTATTTAATATATCATTATAACTCTCGGGAAAACTAATTATTCGGAAAATAACATGAGCACTTTAAACAGCTTCCTAATACAACGATAATTTTGTTCTACATTGTGATTTAGATATTTCACCTCTCTTTTCGCAATGCTTGCTGGCATCTTTTTCTCTTCCTTCGACTCTACGCCAGATACTTGTCTAGAGTGATAGCACACGGATTTGAAATATGAAAAGGCCGCAAAGCTTTCTTGAAAAAGCGCTTTGCGGCCTTATGATCTCTTGTTTTTCCTAAATAAAAATCAGTTGTATTTCCTTCTGAATCAACGGCACGCTATAAAGTGAAACTTCCACCGGTGAGGGGTCTTCATCTCCCACTGATGGAAAGCCCTCACCAATCAGGTATACGCATTAGATAATCTATGTTCTCCTATTATCTTCACTAAGTCACTTACTATTAACAAGATAATACCTTAATAGTTTCTATTTGAAATTATTTGACTTTGATATACATAATCTCCAGTCTTTCTAAGTTACTAGGATCAGCATGTCCAAGTTTGATAGATTTCTTGCACCAGAACCAGTTGTTTATTATCTCATTCGTTGACGAACGAATAGGAATCCACCTAAAACGAACAATACCATACCTCCAATAATTGAAATCATTTCCGTTGGTGTTCCACCTGTTTTAGGAAGTAATGCTGTCGTCTTATCATTTTCTTTAGTAGGTGGAACTTTTGAATCGCTATTTATGTTTGTGTTTGTATTTGGATCTTTGTCTGGATCTTTGTTTGGATCTTTGTCTGGATCTTTGTTTGGATCTTTGTTTGGATCTTTGTTTGGATCTTTGTATGGATCTTTGTTTGGATATTTGTTTGGATATTAATTTGGATATTATTATGTATCTTTTTTTGATTCTTATTATTAATAATATTATTAATAGTATTCTTGA
>NZ_JAEHBX010000138.1:0-4498 GCF_016483395.1 Bacillus cereus group sp. N21 | reverse complement strand
CTCGATTTCATCGAGGAAGCTTTCACTTTTTTAACTATAAGGACTTTTTCAGTGGCCTCGTATTGTACCGGAGCCATCTTTTGGAGTGTCCATTGATAACGATCATAATTATAATCTTGCATATAATCCTCGATTACCTGTTGAAGAGATTGGAACGTTTGACAACACTGGTAGTCTAATTCATCTTTCATATGACCAAAAAAGGATTCCATTGGAGCGTTATCTAGGCAGTTTCCTCTACGTGACATAGACTGTCTAATCCCCATCTCCTTTACACGGCGCTGAAATTCTGGGTGCGTGTAGTGGATACCCTGATCAGAATGCAAAAGTGCTTCAGGATGAATGGTATCTCCTAATCTATCTTTTAATTTATCTAATGTTTGATAGACAATATCCATCTGTAAAGAAGGGGAAACATGATAAGCTAAAATCTCTCGTGTTGTACTATCTTTTACGCAAGATAAATAAGCTTTCTTTCCTTTTCCATAAAATAAATAGGTAATATTAGTTAACATACTTTTCTCCGGCTCTTCTTGGTTGAATTGACGTTGTAATAAGTTAGGACAAGTTTTGTGTTCTTGCGTTGCTTTTGCGATTTGTTTGTATGGATTCGCACGACGAATCTTTGTCATGAGATTATACTTACGCATAATCCGAAAAATACGCTTTAAATTCATTGTAATTCCCTTTGTATTTTCTAACGTCATTTTGATGAATCGTGCCCCACATTTTTTCTTTTTACGGTTGAAAATCTCTTGAATCAATTCATAATCTTTCTCATCATTTACTTCTTTTTCAATGTGTATGTCTATCTTACGAAGCCAAGCGTAATAACCACTCCGGCTTACATCAGCTAGTTCGCAAAAATAGTGCACCATACGTGGGAATTGGAAGCGACGAATCGTTTGTTCAATGAGTGTATATTTTTCACGTGGTGTTAACGTTTCTTCTGTAACGCCTGCCTTTCGAGTTCGTCTAACTTTTTTAAGAATGCAAGTTCCGCTTCTAGAAAAGTAATACGCGCTTCTGCTTTCTTTAGCTTGTCGTCAGAAGATAGTTGTTTTTGGGAAGGACGGCCGGTACTTCCTTTTCCACGACGTTCTGTATAGAAGCCTTCTTCGCCAAACTGCTCATATGTCTTTCTCCAACGCTTCAAACAGTAATTTGGTTTTCTTTCACCAATGATAGCTAAATCGAACCCGTTCTCTAGGAAGATTTGATTCGGACCTTTCCCACTCTGATTTTCTTTCACAGCTTTTATTTTAAAATCCGCACAATAGGTAATAGAACGTTCTGATACCTTCACGACATTTTTATTCTTCTCTAGCTGTTTCATTTGAATTTCATTAAAAATAATTTTACTCATTTCCCGTACCTCACTTTTATCATTGTTTCCATTATAACGAGGAATAAGTGCAAAAACACAAAAAAACCCCGAATCATGGACTTTTTTTAAGTGTCCACGATTCGGGGTACAGTTCACGCCAATTTAAAGGCGGTCTTTTTTTATTAAAAAAATCAACATTACACATAAAATCGTTACACTTACAATAAAGATGTTTAAAAACGTCAGTCATGTTATTCCATTAAAGGGCTATTTTCTTGAATAAGAGAAAGGATTATTCGTAAGTAAATCGAAGTTAATTCAGAAGATGTTATTTAGTTTAGCATCGGGACGTACTACTCAACATTAAGGAGGAAATCGATTATGAGCGACACACAGACATTACGAGGACTAACTACAGTCAGTTTTTGGACGGATGATCTAGCAGAGGCAAAGAAGTGGTACGCCGAGCTATTAGGCATCGATCCATACTTCGAACGTCCAAGATATGCCGAGTTTCGCCTTGGCGACTACCAGCACGAGCTGGGCCTAATCGATAGCCGCTACGCGCCCGATGGTTCAGCGACCGGCCCGGCCGGTGCTGTAGTGTACTGGCACGTCGACGATGTAACAGCAACTTTCGAGAAGCTGCTGTCTATGGGAGCGAAAGAGTACGAGGCACCTACAGAGCGCGGCGAGGGGTTCATCACCGCTTCAGTGGTCGATCCCTTTGGGAACATTCTAGGCATTATGTACAATCAGCACTATTTGGAGGTTCTGGGTTCGACCAGAAAAGCATGACCCTCGCCGTCGGTATTCACAGTTCACCGAGGTTTGGCAAGTTGCACTGTGGGACGTAGCAATTATCTGTGCAGTGGCAGCTGTCTCAATTTATGTTATGCTTACCCCAACTGTTCGATACTCAACTACTATTCTGGAGACAAAAGGCACAAGAAGAGTGAAATGGTGAAAAGGATTTCACGAGGTAATATTAGTAAAGGACTATTCCAGAATAGGGCACGATTGTGCAATAACACTTAGATTTAAACGACGTTATTGTTGTATTTTTAAGTGTAGTGAAGTATTTTACATCAAAAATTAAACAACTTTATTTTAACCCTTTCTTAAAATCAGAACGGGGTTATACGTGTTTTAGATTTTAAAATTAAATAATTTTATTGTCATTTTACATTATGTCCATTAAGGCATATAACATGATTTAGTTTCGTTGCTAAACAGATTCCTCTACCTCTATATTCACTCTTTTATTCATTCTTTTTTAACAACCGATTATGTAGTGTTGAAAGGGTGAGTAATGCGAGAATCGAACCAACTAAGGCAAACGACATATCCCATTGTGCATCCCAAACGTCGCCTTGTGTACCTAAAAAGTCTTTAGCTGCCGTTCCTCCCTTTGTTATTTTAAATGCTATCCATTCGATGATTTCGTATAATGCAGCGATAGCAAGCGAAATGCTTATACTAATCGTCACTAACCAAGGACCTTTGGTTAGTTGAGTTTTCCGTAATAATATTTCTCTTATCACAATTGTAAACAAGCCTTTTATCAAATGTCCAAATCGATCGTAGTGATTTCGATTTAAATCAAAAAGATCTTTTATCCAATTAAAAAAAGGAACCTTTGAGTATGTGTAATGACCACCGACGAACATTATAATAGCCAGTATTGCAATAATGATATAAGAGAGAGTGGTAAAGCGAAACTTATTGTATATTGCAATTATAATGATTAGACCGAGAACGGCAGGAATAGCTTCCGCTGCCCATGTCGAGTATCTTGCAGGCTTAATAACAGACCATATAAAAACTGCGGTAACAACCAATAATAAAAATAGGTGTATCACTGTACTTTTGTTTCTTATCACTTTTTTCACTCCTATTGAAAGGTGTTTTGCTTCAAGTATTTGAAAAAACACAATTTCGTATACAGGGTAATTAGGGCTGTTAACCTTATTTCATATTTTGCACTAAACTTACAGATATCTAAGTGATTTCAGTTTTTTAATAATTGGATTTGATTCTAATTTGATATACAGGAAAAAACTTCAGCATATTCTTTTTCTTTAGGCGGATGATAATAACATAAATATTTATCTGAAAGGAGCGATAATCACTTGAAGAAAAGAAAATATCTACTTGCTATCATGTCTACTATTTTATCTGTAGGTTTCTTGTGCGGTTGCAATGGCGTTGATGAAGATGAGCCAGATCCAACTGAAGAACCGTCTGAAGAAATTCAAGAACAGAATAATCAATAACAGGATAATGTAAAGATTATCATGGGCTTACAGCGGATTCTTAAATATAGGAGAACCTAATTGAAGTAGAACGATATAGAGTAATCCAATAGAATAAAACAAGAAAAAACACCTCTTATACCGTATTTAATTAGATATGGTACAAGAGGTGTTTCTGTTTATGGGTACATTTCAGAAATTTATATAGTTTCTTCTTATTTCCTAACAATTGTCATTATAACCATGCTACTCACCTTTTCAAAACATTCATGCTAAGCGTCCTAATTTTACAACGAAAATTTTTCTATTTATAAAATATCACAACACTTTTTATATTCAGAAAAATACATAAAATTATTTTTTTCTTAATTTGTTTAATCTTTTTTGAACATGTCGATAATGAATATGGAATGAAAGAATGATAGGGATGAAGTGGTTTATAATTGGAATTGTTCTATTGCTTATTTTATATATATTATTGTCGAAAATATCGTTGAAAGTTACTTTCTTATATTCAGAAATAGAAAAACAGTGTTTGCTACAAGTGAAAATATGGAGGATTCGATATACGTTTGACGTGTTAGAAAGAATGGAAAAACAGAAAAAAAAGACTGGACAAAAAATTGAAAAAGCAGAAGAAGAGGGTGGTATTGAAAATAAAGTAATGGCACAACTCGATAGCGTTGGAGAGATTGTAAAAAAGTTGCAAGAGATTCATTCTACAACCAAAAAATTTCTGAAAAGAGTGAAAATCAATCAATGGAGATGGTATTCACAAATTGGAACTGGGGACGCAGCTAGTACCGGAATCGTAACAGGGTTTGCGTGGTCTGCAAAAGGGGTTCCGGTGCAAAAACTTCAAGATACATGCAAGTAACCTCTAAATCTTGGACATACTGATACTATTACTCTAAAA
>NZ_JAEHBX010000137.1:0-4684 GCF_016483395.1 Bacillus cereus group sp. N21 | reverse complement strand
TGAATATTCTAATTGAATTGGGCCGGGAATTTATAGTTTTGTACCAGTGAATTTCATTCTATAGTCCACCTATTATCTTATAATGAACCATTATAAAAAGCAGGGAATAGTCTCTACATCAATAGATACTATTTCCTGCTTATCATTTACTTTTTCTTTGATTTTGACAGCCCATGACGTTCTCTCATAGATACCTCTCCATCAATTAAGATTTTGTAGGAGTCATGAACAATTCTATCGAGTATGGCATCTGCTAATTGCGCCTGACCAAGTTTTGAGTGCCATCCTTCAGGGGCAAATTGCGAACATAAAATCGTTGAAGAAACTCTAATACGAGCTTCAATTATTTCAAATAGATAAGTAGCTTGCTCAAGGGTTAGATCCACTAGAAGCCATTCATCTAAAATTAATAGATCGACTTTTTTATACTTAGTAATCAGTTTTCGGAAGCTTCCGTCTGCTTGGTTTTTAGCTACCGTGAGTTCATCGAGCAACTCCGGCAATCGAATGTACTTAACACGATAGAAGTGCCGGCAAGCCTGAACGGCCAGAGCATTAGATACCCACGTTTTACCATTTCCGGAGGCTCCCATAAGAATGACATTATGAGCTTCTCGAATGTAATTACAGGTTGCTAATTCGAGGACTAGTTCTTTATCTAAGTGACGATCTGGATGATATTCTATATCTTCTACACAAGCGGTAGGAACGTTAAGGGAAGCTGATTTTATCAGTCGCTGCAGTCGATTAGATTGACGCCTAGAATATTCGAAATCCACTAATAGCTGAAATCTTTGTTCAAATGACATTTGCTTGTATTCTGGATTGACCGATTGAGCTTCATAAGACTCAATTATTCCTTTTAAATTCATCTCGGATAATTTCCGAATCGTTTCACTATTCATCAGATTTCCCACTCCCAAAGTACCGTGCTCCTCGTGTGAAGCCATAGTCTTGCGAAACTTCATGACCAATGTTTTCGTGACTGGAGCTTAGTTCAGTTTTTTCTCTATTTCGTTTCAGTATTGTGTTCACTAAAGATACCGTTGGATTGCTGGCAACTGAGACGGCAGTTTCACAGGCTATTTCTAGCTCGGATTTTGAATATTTTTTCAAAGTATTTTGAAGAGACAAGAGAGATCGAAGAGCTTTTTTTTCGATAGTAGAATCGAGAATAATCTCAATCAATTTTCTTGTGTTTTTTCCAATGTTATCTGCCCATGTTAAAGAGTTTTCGGGAGTATGTTCAAGATATTTTAGATGATTTTCGGGCATATGAGCCGTGTTGGTTGAATGTTGCCCTAGAGGGCTGTATAAACGTTTGTGAGTGGCAATCCGCAGCTCTTTATAATAGATTTCTACTAGATCTTTGGACAAGCGGATTTCTACATTATCTTGAACGTACTCAAATGGAACGGAGTAATACATCCGATCTACTTGAACATGGTAATTAAGTTGAACTTTAGCTGTTTTCCACTCAGAAAGTTGAAATGTTTTTTGCGGCAGCGGATGAAGAAACGGAAGCTCTTCCTCAAGAAAAACAGATTCTCTCGAACCTGCTCTTTTTTGGAATGGAGTTTTGTTGATCTCTTCCATTTTTTCATGAATTCTATTGTTTAACTCTACAATGGAAAAACACTGATAGTTTCTTAAAGAAGCGATAATATATCGGGATACAAACCCAACTGTTCCTTCTACAGAGGCTTTATCTTTGGGTTTCCGAACTCTTGCTGGGACTATGACTGTATGATAATAATCAGCCAGTTGTCTGTATGCTTCGTTTAAGATAGGATCTAATCGATCAGCTTTGATGACACCGGTTTTCAGATTATCTGACACCAAGGCATCAGTTACACCATTGAAATATTCGTAAGCGTGAATGTGACCACTAAGCCAACTATCCATCTTCATATTCATAAAACCTTCCACATAGAAGTATTGGCTGTACGGAAGAGTCGCTATGAATAGGTATACTTTTTCATTTTGCCCTGTTTCGCAATCAATCAGGTTCAAAGAAGATCCCACCCAATCTACTTCCATTATTTCTCCTGGTTTTCGTTTTATGGGCATTGTTAATTTGTAGGTTTTCGCATAAGAACGATAACTTCTACAGAATGTACTGTAAGAATAGGGGATTTTCTTCGCGTTTCTAGCGCTAGTTTCATACTCTTTATGCAGAAGGTGTAAAGTTACATTTTTCTTCATCAGTTCTTTATGAACGTATTCCCAATCAATAGGAAAGTAACCTTTCTCTAGAATTTGTCTTTCAGGAAATAAGTAGTTAAATATCAAAAGATTATCCATTTCTTTTGTTAATTTCGTGATGTTCTTCTGATTCGCCCGTTGAATTACTTCTCCTATGGTTGTTCTTGAGTGACCTGTAGAGGCACTGATTGTTCGCTGAGAGTTACCATTAAAATACATCTGTAAAATCTTTAGATAATTGATCAATGACAGTCCTCCTCATCTTGATCCTTCATCATTTTTCTTTTGTTTGAAATGATTTCTTCGAAATAACTAGAAAAACTGCTAAGAAAATCAAGAGAACAACTATTGAAATCAGATAACTGGGAAGAGAGCTGCTTATCACAGATCTATACCCATTTTGTAACCACTCAACTGGGTTTATCCAACTGATCCACTGAACTAATTTAGGTGTATTGCTTAGATTTAAGAAAACACTACTACATAGTAACAGAGGGATCATTACTAGATTAGAAGTGATACTTAATTGGCCTTCGTTCTTAGGAATCGCTGATAGGCAAAAACCAAGTAAGGTGAAAATTGCCGAGCCAAGAAAGAACAGTGGAATAAATAATACAATTTGTAGAACTGACATTCCGATATTAAATAAGCTGTTTTCGATAGTTACCAGTATCGTAGATACAATACAAACGATAATCGTTTGGCTTAAAGTAATGCTGCTGAGATATTTCCACAATGAAAAGGGAGTGATCGTTAGTAAATCAAAAACACCGCGCTTTCTTTGAGCAAATACGGAAAAAGAATTTGTCGTGCAGCAGTAGAAAAAGATACTTATCGTTAATATTCCAAATAAAGTATTATCGCTTATGCCAATATTGAAATAGGAAAGACCAATCAATACTGCCAAAGGCAAAAAAATCGACCAAAACAACAAATAGATATCCTTAACATTCTTATTGAGTGAGATCCGAATTATATTAGACATACAAATTCTCCTTTTTTGTTAGTCGATAAAACAATTCTTCTAAATCTAAAACGCCATATTTGTTGAGTAAAAATTCCGGTGCGCCGTCTTCCAACAAGGTACCTTGATCCATAATCATAATTCTGTCAGCAGTATTACGAACTTCCAACATATCGTGTGACGAAAATAAAACACTTTTTCCTCGAGACTTTAATTGACGTATCATGTTTTGAATATCTCTTTGTCCACTAGGATCAAGCCCTGCAGATGGTTCATCTAAAATGACAAATTCAGGATCATGTAGCGTTGTAATGCTAATAGCTAATCTTTTCTGTTGACCAAGTGAGAGTTTTGAGGCTAAAGTGCTTTTTGCATCCGCTAAATTGTAATTCTTCAAAATCTTCTCCATCGTTTCATTCGTCATATCGGATTGATAAAAAGTACCAAAGAGTTTTAAATTATCCTCTACATTGAAGCCTTCAAAAAATGGTGTTGCTTGTAATTGTGCTCCGACTTTTTCATTAAAGTCTTTAGTCCACCGCTTAATGACTCCACTATCCGGTTGACTTATTCCTAAAAGCATTCGAATAGTTGTCGTTTTTCCAGCACCATTGGTGCCGACTAATGCTACAACTTCGTTGCTGTTAATAGAAAAGCTCAGATTATTGATTACTTTTCTACCCTTGAAACTTTTCTCAACATTTGTAAATTCGATTAATTTCATGTTTATTCTCCTTTGTATATTCAACTTTGACTATCGAGGTAATAAGTAAAGCCACAATAAATGGCTTTACGATTTTTGTTCAATAATAGATATAGTAGCTTCAATCAGCTTGATCTGAACCTTGATAACATCAAACATATGCTCAAAAACTATCTTTGTCAGTTGTGGAATTTCTCCTTGTAATGCCTTTTCCTTAGCTTCCATACCAGTCTTTACAGCTTGTGACTCACGGACTAATTGTTCTTTGTTTTTCGTCAGTTTTTCGATCGCTTCATCTTTAGGAAGCTGATATGCTAGAGAAATTCCCGAATACAGATCGGTAGGGTAATTGATTTTTGCGCTTCCAAGACATTCTAGGACTAACTGCTTTTGGTATTCTTCACCCTTTGAAGTAATCTTATATATTGCCTTTTGGCGGTGGCCGCTATTTTCTATACTAGCCACTTCAATATATCCGTCTTTTTCAAGTTTTTTTAGCGCATTGTAGATCGAACCGGGTAAAACACCGGCCCATCTTTGGGCATCGTTCATTTCTAGCATAGATTTAATTTCATAACCAGACATGGGCTGCATACTAAGCATAGCTAAAACTAATAATTTTGTCATTCGGATTTCTCCTTTGTTTATTCAACGTTGAATATGTAAAGAAGTATAATCACAAATCAAACTATTGTCAACTGATACTATCAATGAAATATTATTGGCTCAGCAGGTGAGACATTATGGCTTAGCACATGATATGCTGCGGTATAAATTTGACAACTGTTGGATCAATCAAATGCTAATATTCA
>NZ_JAEHBX010000136.1:0-4736 GCF_016483395.1 Bacillus cereus group sp. N21 | reverse complement strand
CATAATGTAGTATTATTACAAAGGTTTATGAAAGGGAATACGTTAGCACGTATTATCTCGATTCCAAAACGTGGAGACATAATACTTCGTGATGAATTTGGGAATGACATGACATTAGGGGATGCAATAAAAGTAGGATATGAGCCTGCCTATGTTTTATCTGATCAACCGCGAAGTCATCATCAAAGATTTGTAAAATTCCGCTTCCCTAAATCTGACCGATTTCGAAGTGATATTTTTCGATATACTGATCTCATATTACAGTATGTGTCACCGAGAAACTTAAAAATATCAATAGAAGATGAATTTTGGTATTTTGATATTCGTCAATCTCTAGTATCATTACCATCTGGAATGCAGACCGAATGGATGGCCAGTTTGGCACCCTATATAATAGAAGGAAAACTGATACAACGCGTTAATAATAGTGTGTATTTAGATAGTAATGCCGTAACAAAACCAGTAACTCTCACAAGTAACGAGTATAAATCCATAACAAAAATTGTAGAAGAAACAAACAGTTCCATCGAAGAATTTATTAAAGAAGCAATTCGAGATAGAATTAATCTGCACTTACTTAATTAAAAATAAAAAAACGTCCCAAAAAGTAAAGGTTTTGGAACCATATTAATTAGGGATAATTACAATTGAATGTTGTAACTTTTTAGTGCTCCAAAAATTGATGACAAAAGTGAGTTTAGAAATTTGATTCATATTTGTATAAGTTTGCATGTCTAGATTGTTTTTATGTACAATAAAGAAAAAGAAATAGCATTAGACAGAGAGAGGAAAAACCTGTGTCCAATCAAAAATTAGTAAATTTACGCATCGATTTTGCTTTTAAGCAATTATTTGGTACAAATGGTAGTGAGGATATTCTCATCGCGTTTTTAAATGCGATGCTACAAGATTCCTTAGAATCACCTATTGTTTCTTTACAGCTAGAAGATCCACATTTACATCGAGAACATGAAGAGGATAAATTATCGATTTTAGATATTTCAGCTACATTAGATACAGGAACAAAAGTAAATGTAGAAATACAGCTCAATAATAATCACGATATGATCAAACGAAGTTTGTATTATTGGGGGAAGCTATTCACATCGCAATTGCAGAAGGGGATGCCATATAGTTCTCTTCATAAAACTATCACCATTAATCTGTTAAACTTTGTGATGTTTCCAGAATATGAAGCGTTTCATACAACAGGAATCCTGTGGAATAAGCAACAACAGAAGATATTGAGTGATGATATAGAAGTTCATATGGTTGAGATTCCGAAGTTAATGCAACAGTGGCGGAATGAACAAGTAAATCCCTGGGAAGATTCTTTTGTTCGTTGGTTATTATTACTTCCAGCGAATGAAGATGAACACTTAACTCAAACATTGGAGGACATTGCCATGAATCAAGATCCAATTTTACAAAAAGCAATGAATAAGTGGGAACGCATGAGCCAAGATTCTTCTTTCCGACAAGCCTATGAGGCAAGGGAAAAAGTGTTAATGGATGAAGCTGCAAAGGTTGCTCATGCTCGTAATGAGGGGAAGAAAGAAGGAATCCAAGAAGGAAAAATACAAATGATTAAAGGTATGCATGAACTAGGTGTACCACTCGAAACAATTGCTAAAGCAAGTAAATTAAGTATAAATGATATTGAACGTATTTTAGAGGAGAAATAAAATAAAAAAAGCACATGAAATGGGGATAACATGCGCAAGAAAATGGTAATTTAGGTAACTTAACCATAACATAAAAGCTCTGATTTATGGGGCTTTTTCTTTTTTTCTCAATAAACAATATAGATAAATATGGTAAAATGGTAAGTGGATGGGAGTCCACATACATATTATTAAAATTAAGATGGTTCAAGTCGGAGAAAGGTACCTTAGGGTGCCTTTTCTTTTTTAAACGGACCTGCTCATATATCATTTAAAAACATAAGGTAATGTAAACCGTTAAAACACATGAAGATGACCCCATTTTTCCCCTCTTATTAGTAAAGGAGGAACTATTATGGGCTTTGGTGGTAGTTGTGGCGGTGGCTTTGCTGGAGGCTTCGCTTTACTCGTTGTCCTCTTTATATTATTAATCATAGTCGGAGCTGCTTGCTTCTGCTAAAAAAAACCATCAGAAAAGACACTCTTATGGGTGTCTTTTCTTTATGAAAAAATCCCTGCAATTGTGCTTTTATACTATTTTCATTATAGTAATAGTGAAAAATATCTATACCAAACTTTGGTAATATTCCGCATAAATGTTATCAATTTACAGTGTTTTCTGTTAATGTTAAGCTTTAAGTGTAATATATATCTGTTTGAACCATGTCCCCTAATACAAGGTTTGAATAGTCATCTCAATACGCGAGAACAAACAAAGAAAAGGCACCTAAGGGTGCTTTTTCTTTATGGGGGATCTCAGGCCATGCCCATTAACTTAAGAAATTTGTTGTTACCCAAAACTAAAAAAATGAGCTGAATTGTTATAAATAATTGTAGATAGATAAAAATTTTCGTTTAGGGGGTACTTCATAACCTTAGCTTGATAGCGATGTGGCGATACCCCACATCCATCAACAGCCAAAATCTAAAGTTGAATAAAATAATCACTCGAATTTTGCGTTTAGGAAAAAAACGAGCGTTCAGATTCTTTTGTATGACGAAATAGAGGTCAGGTCGATGCGATTACATTCAATGCAGCTAAGTGCTTATAAAGAAGAAGATAGGGCGTTATAAGTGATTTTGGTTAAATTTGTAGGTATTTTATTTTATTTTTCATAAGAATAAATGTGAAATTTTACATATAGTATTTATAATAAAAAACAAATTAACCGAATTTAGGGTTTCCTTGCTTTTTGTTTGGAGTGCTGGCTCGTCGTGTGGGGACGAAACCCCACGTACTAAACGTATCAAAATTTTGAGTAAGAACTATTTTTGAACGAATGATCTAAGCGGTTCGGCTCGTATAATTGCTAGTCCAAGTCGAGAACAATTGCTTTGCTTTTTGTCCTTCGGCTTGGCGAAAAACGCGAATCGAGCCGAAAAAAGTTTGGCAAGGATTGTTTTTTACTGCAGTAACGAAGTGGAGCAGTAAAAAACAAAAAATACTACCTGTTCCTTGCGGAACTTTTAGCTTTTTCAGGTTTAGGGTTTTAAAGCCCACCCACCGCCATTAAGGGGTAGCGTCCCGAAAATACCGATTTACAACGTTAAGTTGTTTATAGTATTAAAAATGAATAACTTAACAACGATAAGGATTTTGAGACAAGTCATACGAGACACTCGCAAACCTTATTTGAAGCAAAATCAGTTAAGTATCAATAGAGTAAACCCTATTGATACAGGGATTTCTACCTTGACGCTGTAAATCCGCAAAATCCTGATGCTACTCCATATAGTATCTGTTTCTAAAGCATTTCTATTATGAGAACAGAAACGATGTGCGTTTTCAAAGTCTTTTTTCACTACTAGATTCTCCCTTTTTTATGTTTTTACTTTTATATTTTATAATGAATATTGTATTCGTAGAGAGTTTACATAATGTCCTATTATAAGAAGTTAGATATTCCCATAATCCCCATAATACTAACATTCTGTGCATGACTTAAGATCTATCCTTCTATTTTACTTTCTAGTAATTCTTTTATATATTGCGTTTAGATGTTCAGGTGTTAAACTATTTGTATATTATATTATCTAAATAGCCATCTGAACAGAAAAACAAGAGTTTCCTTGTTTTTCTGTTCAGATGTTTAGATGTGTAGAAGGATGGTGATCTGAACAGTGCAACAAAAAGACTGGTTATCAGCTGAAGAAGTAGCCAAGGAAATAAAAGTATCAGCTATGACTATAAAACGAAACTGTCAAACCTACAGTAGTTTTTTAAATTTCCAACAAGGTGAAAAGAACAAGTATTTAATTCATCAAGAATGTATACCTGTTTTTCAATTTATAGCTAAAATGAGAAATAAAAGAAACCTCCAAACAAAACAAATTATTGAGCTCCTCAGTAAAGAAGGATTACCTGAATATATAGACATTGAACCTATCCAAATAACTAAACAACAACCTGAACAGATCCAAGTAGGACAAGTAGTTGTAGCTATTCAGGAATTGGATAGAATTGTTGCTGAAAGAGTATCTGAACTGCTTAAAAAACATGAAGAAAATTTAAAGGAATGGTTAACTGAACAGCAAAAACAACAACAGGATTTTCAAAAAATTGATGAACGTGATCGATCCCTAATGGCTATGATCCGTGAAAACCAGGAGACTAAAAAATTGATTGCAGCCACCCAACAAAAAAAATGGTGGCAATTTTGGAAATAGAAAAATCCTTGCTTATATGCAGGGCTTTTTTATACAGAATTCTATACAGATTTTTGTACTAATAGGGTAATTTTGCCCAAATCCCCGAAAAGGGGGAATAAGATTGATTCATTATAAATTTATATGTTATTTCAAAAAGTACACTTTATGACAATGCTGAAAATCTAGACTATTTCATTTCAAAAATACAACTTAATAATATTTGAAACACGTTAATGCAATTGTATATATTTTGAAATGCATATTGTGAACTACCCGCTACTTAAATTCTAACGAATTTTGAAGTGGGGGCTTCTCAGTTCCACGACGAAAGCGACCTTTCGTCTCACTGAGCGTTACTTCGGGTTATTCCACCCCTAGATGTCCAACGCTTGGACGTTCTTTTTTACGGTTGATATTTTACGC
>NZ_JAEHBX010000135.1:0-4797 GCF_016483395.1 Bacillus cereus group sp. N21 | reverse complement strand
GAATTGCATCATAATCTGTCATTGAATAGGCCATGTAGGTTCTATATCTCTATCAAATGGTTTTTGCACCAGAACCAATTAAAGAATGTCGTTTTACCTCGTCCGTTTCTACCGATAAATCCTAGTTTCCAATCCGTATCTATTTGAAAGTTTACACCTTCAAAAATATTATCAAAGCTATCTGGATATGAAAAAGTTAAGTCTTGAACTTTTATCATTGACATAATAATTCCTCCTTTATATATCGACACTTTTCATATAAAGTCGGAATATCCATCAATTTTTTAATTCCTCCATATAAGTTTGATGGATACTAACGACTTATATAGAGCATTACATGTGTAACAATAGTGTCTGAATTACTCATTTTTCTCTCTCCTTTATTTGTTGGGTTAAAGTTACGGATTAATAAATATCGACTTCTATAAGAGAATAAAAAAAACCTCCCAATTTATAAATTGGAAGGATTAGTCTTTCACTTATACTGAATAAGTCCTTATTAATCATTGGAATCATGATAAATAAAGTATGAACTGATTTATAAAAATGGATAGACCAACCCTATATTTTGTAGTTTGAATTTATTAATTTCAAATTAAAATATAGATTAGTTAATCATTATTCACCCATCAGTCCTCTCATAATTCTATTTTTAAAATAACATTCTTTTTTACGGAATGCAATATCTGAATCATCTTCACCTAATCCTATCCAAACTCATTTGAAATTCTTCAATCAAAGAGATAAAGCATCGCATCATTTTTATAAACATCGCAACTTTGTTCAAAGCTTCGCGTCTTTTTTACAAACATCGTGACTTTATTTCAAATTCATACATCAAGCTAAGGTTTTGAAGTACCCCCTAAATGAAAATTTTCTTTCTCTAAAGTTAGTTGCTTTGAGAAGTCAGCTCATTTTTTTCGTTTTGGGGTAATTCTGAATTCTTAAGTTGATGGGCATGGGGTACCGCCACATCGCTATCAAGCTAATATTTTAAAGTATCCTCAAAACGAAAATTTTATCTCTTTATAGTTATCTATAGGAATTTTGCAGGAAATGAACAGAAGGATTTTTGAGGGAATCAAAACGGAGTAAACCATTCCGCTTTCTTAATTCACATAATTTTCAAAATTTCGATCTTCAAATGTTAATATTTGTTATATAATAAACTTATCAAAGCATCGCCCCTAAAGTTGTATTAATATGCCTGTTGAAATTGTTTGTTTGTCCCTTATTAACATTATCTCAAAAAGAACTTGTAGTGATTCCTACAAGTTCTTTTTGTTTTTCTAATTGAACATTAAGATTTGTGATTTTATTTTTATCAAACTTTATTCCAAAGCTACACAAAGAATTCTTTTTCCCTAACAATTAGAATCTAATTGTTAGGGAAATACATATATTTTATTATTATAATAGATTCTATATGTTGATAAATTTTTACATATATTCCAATTGATTCTATATAACTGTATGATTAACTTGCAAGTTATTTTTATTAAGGAGTAATAATGTTGAAACGTGTCATTGATATACGCTCTACAGGTTTAGTAACTTGTGTAATGTTATTGGATTTATCAAGCCTGTAGGCACATGCAATTAGAAGAAAATGAAAAAATGGAGGTTTTACAATGAAGAAAAAAATACTTGTAAGCACATTATGTTCTTTAGCAATTTTATCAGGGGGTACAACAATGGCTGGTGCTCAAACAACTAGCGGAAAGGTAAGTTCTACAGATACAATTAATACAGCGAATCCAGCCTCTATTATTCAAACAAACTACAACACTCAAGGAAAATCACTAATAGCATCAGAAACATTAGTAGCTTCAGTCACTTCTGCACCAACTCCAATGGACGGACAAAAAAATCGTTCAAGTGGAAATTTCAGTATTGAAAATTTACCAGAGAACACATATGCATTAAAATGGGTTATTGCTGGTGCATCAGACGGGATTCATTTTAATGTTATGAGAGATGTTTCTGCTGGTAAAGACCCAGTTATTTGGAACAATATTTATAGCGGGAATTCTACAGATGTTAAAACACACAGATCTTTTTATATCTCAAATCCATCCGGAGCGAATGGAAACTTTACTGTTAATGTTTACGCAATACATTAAATCTAGAATATGAATCATTTTATAAAAATAAACCTCTTGTAAAGAGGTTTATTTTTATAAAGTGATTCATAACATCAGAATAGAAGTCTATCACTTTGATTCTACTATACTTTTATGAAGTTAAAACATTTATAAAACATACTGTTCTTATAAAGAAGATTATATTCTTTATGGAAGTGGAGGGTTATTCCATTCAGATCTCTTCCAAGGAGCATCTCTAGGATCACCATATTCATTAGGATTCAATGTATATTCTGGATCACCATAATAGAAAATATCTGGTTGATTCAAATATGGTATTACGCCTTTTAAAGTATCATTACTATAGATAATCCATGGCTGAATAGAATTATTCCCTTCATCTAAACGTCCATTATTTTTGGAAATTTCTCCATTATAACGAATCTGCACACCATCTTCTGATTGCCATTTCATTGCATGTGAACCGCCATCTACTCCAATAAGAGGATGACCATTATCTTTAGGGATATCTGACCAAGGCTTTATTTTATAGCTATTATGATTAGATATGAGTAAATGTGTGGGTTCTCCATTTTTTAAATACACAAAATACTTTTCCCAATCATGTTCATGATCATTAATCCAATCATTGTCTGCATAATATAACCAATACTCATATACTTCATATTCACCTTTTGTAACACTATGAAAGTATACAGCAGGTCTTTGATCATTTGGACCTCTATTTTCCCATCCTGTTGAACCGGTTCCAAATATTGATTCTCCAATTTTAAATCTAATTAGATTTTCCTTGTTGTGCTCAATATTTTCATCATAAGATTGAAACTTAAAAGCTTGCGGGAAATTTTGTTCTCCGGAATCGAACCAATCTGTTCCGTCAAATTGTAAAGTCGCTAAAAAATTTGATGGATTTTGATTTGTTTGTACCGAAAAAGGTTTATTAACGTTTTCAGCATATGCTATCGTATTACTACTCGTTAACGCAGCTAAAGAACAAAATATACTTAAGTATATTTTTTTATTCATCATAAAACCTCCTATAAAAAGTATTCTCAGCGTCGAATTGTGTTTCTTGAAAATTCTTCATTTTAATAGTTTGCGAAAGAAAATTCTGAATACGGAATGGTGAAAGCCTCTAGTACAATTGGGAGAGGGGATTAGTTGTATTATATATTATTCACTATTGATTTTTAATATCAAGATGTAATAATTATCCTAAAAGATCGATATTTCGCCTTGAGAAAATTTCTGTTCCCAAAGGTACAGCTTTTCGAATATGTTTAATGTGTGCAAAGGTGAAATGAGTTTTACTTTTTATAACTAAAACGTCCCAAAAAGTAAACTTTTTGGAATTATATTATTTAATGGCAATCACGTCTCAATATTATAGGTTTTAAATGTTCCAAAAGTGAAGATAGAAATTTGATTTATATATGTGGGATAGTATAAGAACCTGTTTGCATGTCCTGATTGTTTTTAGGTACAATGAGAAAAAGAAATGATATAGACAGGGAGAGGAAACCCATGTCCAACCAATTAGTGAATTTACGTATTGATTTCGCTTTTAAGCAATTATTTGGTACAAGTGGTAGTGAAGATATTTTAATCACATTTTTAAATGCAATGCTTAAAGACTCTTTAGAGTCACCTATTGCTTCACTTCAGTTAGAAGATCCGCATCTACACCGTGAACACGAGGATGATAAGTTATCTATTTTAGATGTGTCTGCTACATTAGATACTGGTACAAAAGTAAATGTAGAAATTCAGTTAAATAATAATCACGATATGATTAAGCGGAGTTTGTATTATTGGGGAAAATTATACACATCTCAATTACAAAAAGGGATGCCTTATAGCTCGCTTCATAAAACCATTACCATTAACCTGTTAAATTTTGTGATGTTCCAGGAATATAAGGAATTCCATACAACAGGAAAACTGTGGAATATTCAACAACAAAACGTATTGAGTGATGATATAGAAGTTCATATTGTAGAAATTCCAAAATTAATGCAACAATGGCGCGATGAAAAAGTAAATCCGTGGGAGGATTCTTTTGTACGCTGGTTATTATTATTACCGGCCAATGAAGATGAGCACCTGACACAAACATTGGAGGACATTGCCATGAACCAAGATCCAATTTTACAAAAAGCAATGAATAAGTGGGAACGCATGAGTCAAGATTCTTCTTTTCGTAAAGAGTATGAAGCAAGGGAAAAAGCTTTAATAGATGAGGCGGCAAAGTTTGCTCATGCTGAACAACAAGGCATAAAAAAGGGAATTGAAACGGGTATTGAACAAGGAAAGATGCAATTAATTCGTGGAATGCATAAAAACGGTGTATCTGTAGAAGATATTGCAAAACTTACTGGATTAACAGAAGCAGAAATACAACGATTTTTACAAAATTAATTTTTCGAGAAACTATTCTATTTATTAAAAGCAATAAAGACTCTTTATTGCTATAAGAGGTCCTGCCAACATTTTAACGAAAATATACTCTAAGCAAATTTTGACATAAAATGTGGGTGGGACCCTATGCCCATCAACTTAAAAATATTCACTATCCTACAAAGTAAAAAACGTTATTCTTTCTAAACAAGTTAGATTATTAGAAGGAATAATACTTTTGTATTTTCCTATTTTTATGTTGATTTTACAAAAAATTACTTTTATAATGATTTTG
>NZ_JAEHBX010000134.1:0-4958 GCF_016483395.1 Bacillus cereus group sp. N21 | reverse complement strand
ATGTGTATTATATGGTTTTTTGTATTTATAGGGAATCTTTGTTATTACATTAAAAGTTTGAGAAAAAGAAATTTTAGGGATTAGATTGATATGTAAAAGTCTCAATTATCTAATAGGGGGTCTCGCCATATCGCTATCAAGCTAAGAAAATACAACTCCCCCCCAGAATGAGATTTTGTGCTAATTCGTAATAAAAAAGCTCATTTTTTCGTTTTTGGGTGGATTTGTTTTCTTAAGTTGATGGGCATGTATGGTGACCCCTAAAATGAAAAAATACGCTATTCTTTCTGTAGAATCATAGGAAAGAATAACGTATTTTTTGCTTTATAGATAGTGCAAAACCTTAGCTTGATAGTGATGGGACGTCCCCATTTGCTGAATAAGATATTTTGCTTGATTATAAAAGCTTTAATTACTGTATAGTTTCATAACTTTGCTCACTATCAACTCAGCAGTATTCTCTTCTGGCGGCATCAGTAGATTTGTACTTGGCCCATAAACCACAGGGTTTAGTTCCACTTCATACCCTCCGTATATATATTCTTCTTTTGTAGGTAGATAACCTAGATAACCATTTGTGTATCCACCAAAAAAAGCTAGTTCATTGTTTAGATTTTCTTTAATAGCTAGAGCTGTTTCTGAAAAAGGTTCCATTGGTATTCCAGAGAATGATCCATCATTGATTTGAAATAACTGAATTTCTAAATCAATTGCTAACTGTTTAATATTTTCCTTGTGCTTAGCAACAACAACACTAACCCACTGATCGGTATTAACACCCCATTGCTTTTGAGCTAGTAGCGCCATTCTTTTAATCTCTTCAAGCTCAGGAATATCCTTTAGTTTCATTTTCATTGTAGTTGAAATAGTATTCAGCTTTGAAATTAAATTATAAGTAACTGTTGGTAACATCGTTAGGACATTGCCACTCAATATGTAAGCCATGTGTTTTAACGCTTCCTTAGAACCACGGTATTTTGCATTCACATTTCCAGCTGCCCCCTGAACAATGATTACAGGACAGTTCAATGTTTGTTCTAGAATTCCCCTTGTCAATCCTGGATAATCTGCTGATAATATATCACTATCTAACTTTAAGACATTAGGATGAGCAGTACAAAATACAATAATTCCAGTTAGTTCTTTTGTTTTGTAGTTTCTGATTGCTAAAACGCCAATTCGTTTGTCTACAACTCCATTTTCATTTATACCCATTTTCACTTTTCCATCAGATGTTCTCTCTCTTCGATTTACTCCAATTTCACCCATCGTTACGTTCCAACCCACCTCAGATAATTGCATATTATCATTTGCAATTATGGTTCCTTTAACCACATTATTGATTAGAATCGTTTTATAAGACTTTATCAATTGATCATCACCGACTGTTTCGGGACCAGAATGGGTATGAGTATAAACAACGGTTATGTTTTTGAATGGGACATTCAACTCATGTGCAACTTGATCTCGAATTATTATTGTATCTTCTATTAACATTCCTATATTATCAATACTAATAAATACGGTCTTTGTTTGATTATTTTCAAACACATATACTGTTGCATAAATATGTTCTTCAATTTTACTAATCCCTGTTGGTCTATGGTATCCAATAAAATCAATACCTAAAGGAGGTGTAATATCCACCTTACATATTCCTACTTTACTCATTTGAACCTCTCCAGTTATCTATGTAATTTGTTATTTAATTACTTTACGTCTTATTCAGCTAAGCTCTACTATTCTTGAATAAAAAACCTCATAATTTCTATACTTATTTTAACACTAATAATCTAAATATTATGATTAAAAATCCTTTATCACCCCAAATAGTGGTCACCGTACATAGCCATCAAGCTAAGGTTTTAACATACGTCCAAAATGAAATTTTTTTCTCTACAGTTACTTACTTTGAGAAGTCAGCGCATCTTTTCGTTTTTGGGGTTTTTATTTTTCTTAAGTTGATAGCGATGTGGCGGTACCCCATAGTGTTCGTTCGATAAAATTTAATTTATATATCTTTTAAATTTCATTTTTATCGAATAGAAAGTTTAATATAACCATAGAAAATAGAGTATTTTCTATGGTTGTTATGTAATTACTATCAATAACAATTCGAATTTCATTTTAAAACGATATACAATTATGGTTAATTAGCGTAAACGAATCCAGAGCTGTACTATTTTATAAATAGAAAACAGGAACCCGTTATGGATTCCTGTTTTCTGCTTTACAACCCTTTTTCGATTCGTGAGGATAATAGATTGATTTGATCCACGATTATTATACATCTAAATATTATGAATTACAATTAAATACCAGGGAATTATTTCTAGATTATTAGTGATACATCCTAAAAGGTACACCTTTACACACAGGTGTTTTTTTTAGGAATAAATGTGAGCCTAAAGGTATCTATATTTTAGGAACGTTCTAAAATTCGGATTTTGACATTTAGGAACACTCTTTTTATCTTAGTTTATAGCGTCCCAAAAGGTGTACCTTTTGGAACTATCGAATTTTATTTTCACACTTCCTTTTATCACTAGCCTTCGTGATTGTCCGCAAACGCCGTAACGATGCGGATTCCTTCGGCTTCGCTACACAAACATGGAAATGAAATCTGTTACACAAACGGGACGTTTCATGGAAATTATTTCTTTTAATCAACTTCCAAATTATGCATCATGTAATATACGGAATATTCAATTTATACAAAAGGGGGTTAGTATATGTTTTTACAAAAATATAAGGGTTTGATTCTAGGGATAGTTGGTGCTGTTTTAGGGGTAATATCCTTTGTTTATCTTAAAGATTTAGATTATATATAAAACGTGTCTTAAGTTATTTTCCGTAACATTAATAATTATAGGATGGGGTATTGCCTCTGATTCGAATCATTACTATAAAAAAAAGGGAGAGAACGACATGTAAATGTCATTCTCTCTGCTACTAGTATCTATTGTTTAGATTTGTTATGAATTTCTTCCATACATGGGCAAAGATACCCATATAAAAAAAGCTTATCACTAAAAAATTGAAGAAAATGTTAATGAAGCATTATCAGGATTAGCATGGTAGAAAACGAACTGTATCATTGGTTCGGTTTTTTATTGGGTTCATTTTGTACATAGCCTGATTTCTTCTTGTCAATAGATTCCAATATTATGTATAATGAAACTAACGTTTTACCAATAAACGGTAATGAAGAGGTGATACAAGTGAATACACAAAACGTATCATCGGCAATCCTATGGAATTTTATGTGGAGATTGGATTACTACAAGATGAAAGATTGGTAGCGAATGAACTCGAGGAAAAAAGAGCGTTTGATTTAATTAATTTTATAAAACTACTTAATATGATATCTACCGAACGAATTGAGAGTATACTCAGGGGGAATTTCAAATGAAAACATTTGGTAAAGTATTATTAGCAGGAACTTTGGCTCTTGGCGGTTTAACAGCAATGAACATTGATACGTCAAAAGCAAGTGCAGATGAATACTGTCGTTATATTTGTGGTCCTAGCGAAACGTTGAATAGCTTTACTATTCAATTACACGATACGGAACACCGTATGGGGCAAAATATCATCGTAAAAGCTACAAATGATAGAGCTTATGATGTACATTATAAAGCTTCTATCGAAAAGCAATACGCAACTGACTGGGGTTATTATGATGCCGATTTCAACTGGGGTTCTATGTTACCAGCTGGGACAAATGAAGAAATTATCGTTTCAACAGGCAATGGCGAATCAATTTCGGAAACAGGCATATTCCGTGTGAAAGTTGAAGTCACAAATGCTGACGGTTCAATTGATACAATGTACACAGCGCCAATTACATTGTTAAATTAAATAATGATTTTGCTTGGTTCTGTTGCAAAGTTTTTTTTACAGATAGAAAGTTAGGATGGGGTATAGCTGAATTCTATAAATTCGTCAGCTCGTAGAGAAAGGGTTAAGTCGTAAATAATGACTACCCTTTTTATTTTCCTAAAAACGCTAAAAACGTATGTAAAGCTCGTATTCACCTTTACATACGTTTTTATAACGCATGAGACTTATCGTATTAGTTAATCTACAAAAAATCAAAACAAGCAAATCTGAAGAGCTTTTTTATAATTAAACTTCAATTTTTTTAGCACATTCTTAAAAAATGAAACAGAGCTGGATTTTCATCACAGCTCACGTATTTATTGGCTCTGTATGTGTGCATGTAGGATATTGAGAACAACCAAAAAACTTATTTCCTGTTTTATTCGAATTTCGAATGACTAAATGATTTTTACATGCTGGGCATTTCCGTTCTGCAGGTTCTACCCTTTGATATACATCTTCAGCCGAATGCTCCGGATTGATTTTATTAATCAATTTTTGAAGCTCTACACGATCTATTAGTTTTACATTGCATGCTTCCGCTGCAAGAGGCTAGGGCGATTCAGCGTCCTAAGGCGGAGGGATTATTCCACTCACGTCAGGGTTAACCCTGGGTATTATGTAACCATCCAGGCATTCTACATAGTTATGAAATCAAAAGCTATCTTATTTAAGGTAGCTTTTTTATTTTTTCTAAACTTTTATCGATTCAATTAATAATAAATGAAATAGGACTCCATGAAATAACTCATAAAAACGTCCCAAAAAGTAAACCCTATTGATACACGGTTTTCTACCTTAACGTTGTAAATCCGCAAAATCCTGACGCTACCCCAATTTGTTCGATGAAAACGGACAGACCCTTATAAAATTCCATTCTGAGCGACATGAAGACAAACGTTATCAAACGCCAAGCGAACCATTCCATATACATAAGCCACCAAGTATCGAATTCTCTACAATGGATCGCATGGCTAATTTTCATCACCATGACTTATACGGTTCTGGTGCAAAAACTTTAATATACGTGTAAGTAATCTCTAACACCTGGACATACTGATCCTATTACTCTAGAA
>NZ_JAEHBX010000133.1:0-5076 GCF_016483395.1 Bacillus cereus group sp. N21 | reverse complement strand
ACGTCAAAACTTTACCTATCGCGACCCGTAAGGGTTAGTAGCTACCCTAGCTCTTACGAGCTAGGATGCTACACATATTTGCGCTACACACCAAATGGTGTTGCGGTAGCAACGTTTACATTAGCTGTGAATAGACCGTTTATGAACCAGGGGCAAAGAGAAGCTGACTTTATTTCAGTGGTTATTTGGCGTAAACAGGCTGAGAATGTAGCAAACTATTTAAAGAAAGGTAGTTTAGCTGGAGTAGATGGTCGTCTTCAAACTCGTAATTATGAAGGGCAAGATGGGAAGCGTGTCTATGTAACTGAAGTTTTAGCAGAAAATGTTCAATTCTTAGAACCGAAAAATAGTTCTTATGAAAGAAGAGAGCAACCTTCCCCAAGTTCATATGCATATTCAGGTGTAGGAAATTCAGGTGCAGTAAGAAATGATGATCCATTCACTAGTCCAGCAGGGAAGCCGATTGATATATCGGACGACGATCTCCCGTTCTAACGTTAAGTAGATCTTTATACAAAAGTAGGAAACAATAGATGGAGTGCGACAAGAAAGCGGCTTTAATCCTATATTTCAGTGATGCTACAGCAACATCGTAGTGTCCATCTGAGTATAACGGATGTCCTCGCTCGAAACGGCGCCCCTGGCAACGGGTAAAATGAAACGTATTCCTGCTGTGAAGTAGTGAGAAGGAGTAAGGTGTTCGGTTGCATGAGAGTTAAATGTGCAGGATCTTCCAGCTTTAGGAGGTCCCCTGTGCTAGAGGAAGAGTGGTATAGAGTAGGTTGAATCCATTCATTGCGAAAAAGGGTTACCTATCTCGTGACTAACTTGTGAACCTTTGATAAACATCGTTATTGTTACCCATGGTTATAGAGCTGATACCATGGCATTCCTGGCGTGAATCGATACTTCCATCATATCGACCTTTATACCCACAGTCCAGGCGGTGAATAGAAGGAGTCTGTCCCATTCGTATCTGAAACGAGCTGAACTTGTTAAACCCAATTAAGTCCCAAAACATCTGAAAGGAGAATTGAGGTCCATCCAATACTAGGGTAATCAAACCGTAAGGAATGACTAACTCTTAAGTGGGTAGAGGAAGAAGGAAAAAGCGAATGCCACCAAGCAAGAACTGAAACAGGAAGGGATTATTCCTGTAGTGGATAATGTCGGTAGTGATACCAAATCCATGACATGACCTGAAAGGGTGCTGACTTCCAGAAGGTATACAACACGAAAGAAAATGGAAAGCAACCTGTCTTGTAGCGAATCGTTTTAGCCGAGAGCACAAGATACTATAAGGAGGAGATGTGCGTGAAAAACGCTACAGAAAAATCGTATGTGTCCGCTGCTACTCCGCTTACTTCCTTTGATGACATCCCCTGGGTGAAATTAGAGAAGTATGTTAGGAGGTTACAGCAACGGATCTATCGTGCAGAAAGTCTTGGGAAAAAACGCGAAGTAAAAAACTTGCAACGTCTAATGATGAGGAGTAAAGCGAGCGGCATTATTGCTTTCGATCCGTCAGGTGACACAAATCAACAAAGGGAAACGTACTGCGGGAGTTGACCGATTCAAAGTCGCTTCCAATAAAGAAAGAACAGATTTATATAACAAGATTAAAGATTACAATATTTATAGTCACAACCCTTCACCAGCACTACGAAAATATATACCGAAGGGCAAAAACAAACTGAGACCATTAGGAATTCCAACAATGATCGATCGAACATTCCAAAATATTGTCAAACTAGCATTAGAACCACAATGGGAATATCGTTTTGAATCTACCTCCTACGGTTTCAGAGCAAAAAGAAGTGCACACGACGCTGTAGAGGCAATATTTAATAAGGCACACACTAGTACGAAAAAAAGATGGATATTTGAAGGTGTTTCCCGCGAAAAACACAATCGAAAAATGGTTAAAAGCAGGATTTGTAGATAACAATGTATTCAATAAAACAGACGCAAGAACACCTCAAGGCGGAATTGTTTCACCATTATTAGCTAATATCGCATTACACGGTATGGAAGATGAAATAGGTGTCAATTATCGTATAGTTAGAAAGAAACAAAAGAATAAAACAATCAAAATTTATCATGAAGTTTATGATACAAAAACGGTAGTAAGATACGCAGACGACTTTGTTATCATTTGCGAAACAAAAGAAGAAGCAGAGAATATGTATGAAAAACTTAAACCATATCTTAAAAAACGTGGATTAGAATTAGCACCAGAAAAAACAAAAGTCGTACACATTACTGAAGGTTTTGATTTCTTAGGTTTTAATTTTAGACATTACCCAACTTGTAAGGAAAAAGGGCGACTCTGGAAAATGATCGTTAAACCTAGTGAAAAATCTCAATCCAAAATGATTGAAAAAGTTAGGGAATGTTTCAAGAAACACCAAGGCAGCAATGTAGCAGGATTAATCAGAGATTTGAATCCAATTATTCGTGGATATGCTAACTATTGGAGAACAGTTCAAAGTAAGAAAATTTTCTCTGGAATGGACTATTATATCTGGAAAAAGACAAAACATTTTCTTAGAAGGTTACACTCTAACAAAACATGGAAATGGATTATTAAAAGATATTTTCACCCAGATATACACGGACAAAGTAAAGATCAATGGTTATTAACAGATCCAAACAGGAAATATCAATTGATTCGAATGAAATGGGTACCAATTATCGATCACACAACAATATCGTATAAAAACACACCATTTGATAAGAAACTAACAAGCTATTATCTTAATAGAGGAATTAAATTGTTCGAAAAAAACAACGTACTATCAAGACAAAAACTAGCACGAATGCAGAAACATAAATGCCCATTATGCAAAACATCAATACTGACAGAAGAAGCATTAGAAACACATCATAAGAAGCCAAAATATCATGGCGGAACTGATAAGTATGAAAACCTTGCGTTGGTTCACACAGCATGTCATATTCTTTGGCACAAAATCTTTCCAGCAAAAGGAGCAATACCACGTAAGAAACAAATTAATGCATTCTGTAAAATGTTAAACAAGAAGAAAACAGTTATATAAAACAGGTTACATATGCAAGGTGTGACCTACCCAGGACAGAAGATAAAGGTATGCCCGAGCCGTATGTCTGGAAAGGGACACGTGCGGTTCTTAGGGGGGAAAGGAATGGAAACATTCCTGACCTACCCGACAGATACGAAGTATCCCTTTTCACAAAGGTGTAAAGAAATTCTTATTAATCTTTGGGGAGAACTTGTTACAATAAAGAATGGCATAGGATATGAAAGATGCAGATATAGAATATATTAGGGAGAGATTTTATGAAATCAACAGGAGTAACGCGAAAATTAGATCCATTAGGACGTATAGTTATACCAATGGAATTAAGACGCACGCTGGCAATTGAGGAAAAGACACCAGTAGAGATTTATGTAGAAGGTGAAAAGATTATCTTGAAAAAATATGAAGCGAATGGTGCTTGTGCAATAACAGGAGAAGTATCTGATAAAAATATTTCTTTAGCATATGGAAAGATTACGCTAAGCCCAGCAGGTGCAGAGCTTATAATAGAGAAATTACAGAAGAATCTTGTTAAATAATTGGCTCCTTTTAGGGGAGCTTTTTCAAGTTATATCTAAATAATTTCACGTACCGTAATTATTAATAAAAAACAATACATATCAACTAAGGGATTATTCGCCTCACTAATGAATACTGAGACGTCCCTTTCTGATCCCTGTAGCATCATATGGATGTATTTATGATACGATAGTTATATATTCGTTTTGGCAGTAATAGGAGGCGTGTCTATGAAAAATCATATAAAAGTTAATGGACAGATCCGTCAAACAAATAAAAAATGGTCACATCTCAGACAACAACAAAGAGAACACATTTCTAATTGGCTTCGTGGGGAATATACAAAATTTGTACAAGTGAATCATAGAAGACCTAAAAAATACGAGCATGATGAGATCCTTAGTGAAGTAATGGATCGAATAGAGGAACGTGAAATTTGGATTCCATATGGGGAAGTAAAAAGATATTATTTAAGTAAAATCGGTAAATGGCTTCAAAAAACAGAAAGCGAACGTGAAACACAAACACTCAGTAATGAAGAGCAGTATACCTTAGAGAAATAGTAAAGACAATAGAAAGGGGAATAGATAATGCGAAATTTTCAAGACGATATGTTTGAACAACTAAAAAAGAAAAAAGGGCAGGTTACTTTGTTTTTAAAGAGTGGAGTTCCAATACGTGGGGAGATCATCGCGATAGATAAATTCACTGTTTTTATGATGGTTCAGGGTAAACAACAACTCATTTACAAACAAGCTATATCAACGATTGTTACGTAATACATACTAGCTTTATGTAAATATTTCTCAATATTATAATGTTACTATATATACTATAAATAATTCTTTTTATTGTTTATATATTGTTGTTTTCTGTTGCAGAACTCTTATGAAAGAGTTCTCTTTTTTCATTCTAAAAATTCACATAATATTCAAATATTACCCCTAAGAATGTTAATATCTGTTATATAATAAAGAGGTCCTAGAAGTCATAAGATATATTAATCCCTAGTTTTCTGATAAGATAGTTTTTTTTCCCTTCAGTTTGCAATATCTTAAAAAGAACTTGTATTTTTTACAAGTTCTTTTTGTTTTCACTACAAAAACAAAAGTAAACTTTTATGTAAAAGTTTACTTTTTTATCTATCTGGCCTTACTCTGTAATAAAAAATTAGATTCTGGTGCAAATATCTTGAAGTTTTTGCATCAGAACCAGAAAAACAGTCCTCTTGAATTTGTTCCAAGGGGACTGTTTTATTTTACATAATAATATTATACCTTTCATCTTCTGAAACACATAGACTTGTAGAATCAATTTTAATATCACATTTTCTTAATCTTCTTTTCACTTCTGTTGTTAATTTCTCGTTTGCATCCTCTAAAGAAAGTGCTGGAATGATTGCGGATTGTAGAGGGTTCCGGTGCAAAAACTTCAAGATACATGCAAGTAACCTCTAAATCTTGGACATACTGATACTATTACTCTAAAAAAGGTGTGT
>NZ_JAEHBX010000132.1:0-5459 GCF_016483395.1 Bacillus cereus group sp. N21 | reverse complement strand
AAAAAATTGACATCTCCAGGAGAAAATGTGCATTTTTTTGTTTTGGGGTGTTATAAAATTCTTAAGTTGATGGGCATGTATGGTGATCCCTATTAAGAATTCTATAATAAATGTTTGATTTCTAGCACAGCTTGGTAACCAAAATAAATACCAAAACCAATTAAAATAATACCTGCTGAAATGGAAATCCATTTCATAACAACACGATTTACAAAGCGTCTACCTAAATGAATGGATGTAGCCATAAATAAATCCCACAACATAATACCTGCAAAAATAGCTGTACTATACCATAAAGCCTGTTCTTTCCCAATCGTATTTATTGCATTAGTGAGAACTGAACCATAAATCCCTATCCAAAATACAATGTTTAGTGGATTTGAAATAGCAATGGCGAATCCGGATAGAAAGGATTTGAAGGGATGTTCCTTTTCGCCTGTTAAAGAATGCTGTACTTGTTTAGGAGCATCTTTAATACTTTCATATCCTAAGTAAAGCATTGTAACAAAACCAAAAATCCAAATACAAAGTTGGGCAATTGGAGTCGTTAGATATGTCGAAACACCAAAATAAATTAGTAACATCATAATTATATCTGCTGACATTGCGCCTACTCCTACCAACCAGGCACTCCAAAAACCATTCTTTATTCCTTTATTTATTTGAGCCACATTAATTGGACCTACAGGAGCAGAAAGAGAAACTCCTAACAATATATAGCTAAATATCATGCTAATCATATTTCTTTACACCTGTAATAGGACATCTTACTACACTTTCATCATTCGTCTCGGGTAACATATATTGTCTCCATTCGTATGAATCTTTTGTACCATAATCACCTATATCAGGGTGAATTAAAATGTCATCATATGCTAACAATCGTTTTCTAATGACTTTACGAACTTGTTTCCCTTGTTTTGTATCGCCTGTAATATCATCCAGGGTTCCTCGAGGTTGTAAAGTAATTTCGAGACCAGTGTCTGTGTATCTACTCTTTCTCTCAGCATAAATAGGAGCTCTACAGACCACAAATATGGGTTCACCCGCAAAACAAAATTCCCACTTAGCATGATAAGGGTCTGTTGGTATCTCTGAATTCCATGGTTCAGGGTCATGTTTTATTAAAAATTGTAGTACATTCCAGAATTGTTTTTTATACTCTTCAGCCATCAATTGTTTATCTGAAGGCTTGAAAAATATTACGAGTGTAGTTCGTTTTGCAATTTGTTGATATGTTTTTATATATTCATAAATCCCATCTCTAAGTTTCATTAACTCTCTTTCATCATAGGCCGAATCGGCAAATAAATATCTGGACCATCCATGTTTCTCAGAATCTACTGCAAAATAACAAGGGAATGGCTTAGAATTATCCATAATGCTAGTATGAAAATTATTGAAAGATTGTATTTTCCAATCTTCTAAGAAGTCTATACTTTGTTCTTTAAGAATTCTTTTTTGATCATACAAATAAGATTTGGTAGATTGTATTACCATGCTAGCTCCTCCTTAGTATGCCTATAAATTTATTATTTTTTCTCATAAAATAAAATACTATTTTTCACTATATCTAAAATTTTATCGATATCTTTTGTGTGTATTTCAATTGTTAGCTCAGGTACGCCTGGAGATAGTAGAAACTTATTATAGTTATAAATTTTTCGATCTATAACTAGGGTAATTTCCTCTTGATATCCGAATGGTGCTACACACCCAGGAACACAAGAAGTTTTTTCAATTAACTCTTCTTCTGAACAAATAGAAATTCTCTTTCCTGTTAGCTCTTTCATAAGTTTTGAATCTAATTTTTCTCCCTCAATGGTAACAAGTACATAATTTTTTCCAGATTTGTCTTTTAAAAATAAGCTTTTACTTGGGACCCCTTCCAAGTTGAATCTTTCTCTAATCTTTCTATCTGTATCATAATTTAAAATTGGTTCATGTTCATATTGCGAATAAGGTATATCGGCTTCTTCTAAAAGTTGTATTACTTGATTATACATATTCATTCTCCTTTTGCATTTTATTTACTGAATAATACGCTTTTTATATCTATATAACTAATATTTTCTTAATAGTTCCAAATGAACAATTGGAGATACTTAGATTGGTAATATTAAGTATTTATCCCTTAATATTCTATATTAGGAATATATCACAATTTTTTTGCTGTTTTTAAAAATTTTAAACTTTTCTTATGTAATAAAGTATTGATAAATATTTTTCTGATTTCTTTTCGGGTTTTGAGTGTCTCTAAATGAAAACTCTTACGCAAAAAAGACCACTTAAGGAAATTAGTGTTCTTTTTTTATTTCATTTTGGAGGAATGTATTTTAGTGAAAAATCTTGTTTATCTTGTAGCTACTCCATCAGTAAAAGGGGTACCGCCACATCGCTATCAAGCTAACAAAATAAAATAACCCCTAAAATGAAAAAATACGCTATTTATAATGTTGCTTTTAAATAAAGTCACGGTGTTTTAAAAAAAGATGTGATGTTTTGAATGAAGTTAAACCGTTTGTAAAAATGTTTAATCAAAATCCTGTCCTGAAAAGCTGGACTTTATTCTCTCCTGGTATTAATGAGTAAAAGGAATTTCGTATTGAAATGAGAAATAATACATTATTATCTATTAATGAAGGAGAAAAGACAAAACGAATAGCATTAATTTAATAAAATGAGGAGGATTATTTTGAGCAATCGAGTTTTAAACCTTACTAAAGCAATTCATAACATAATAGATGAACAATTTTCTGGAGCTATTTACATCAAGGATAACAATGAAGTCTTATTTGAATCAGCATTTGGTTATGCGAACAGGGCTGATAAAAAATTGAATACTGTTCATACACGCTTTGGAATTGCATCTGGCTGTAAGTTGTTTACAGCTGTTGCTATTTGCCAACTCGTTGAAAAAGGTTTATTATCATTTGGAACTCGTCTTGAAGATTGTTTGAACATAAAATTTCCGCATTTTAACAAAGACATAACAATTCATCACCTTTTGACTCACACTTCTGGAATACCGGACTATTTTGATGAACAAGTAATGGATAACTTTGAAGACCTTTGGAAACAAACACCTATGTATCTTTTGAATGACGTAAAAGATTTTCTTCCTTTATTTCAAAAGGAGAATATGATGTTCCAACCTGGAGATAAATTCCACTACAATAATGCTGGATTCATTGTTTTAGGTTTAATCGTAGAACAACAATCAGAACTTTCTTTTACCAACTATATTGAATCAAATCTCTTCCAGCGATGTGGTATGAGTGATTCAGGATATTTTCCTTTAGATCAACTCCCTAAAAACACTGCCTATGGGTACATAGATAATAAAGATGGAACATGGAGAACGAATATTTACTCTATTCCGATAAAAGGTGGAGCTGATGGGGGTGCTTTTATCACACCATCAGATATGATCAAATTTTGGGAAGCATTGTTTAATCATCAGCTTTTGAGTAAAGAATGTACAGAAATACTTTTGAATTCACAAATCCATGTTAAAGATGGGGTAGATTATGGATATGGACTTTGGATCACTAAAAATGAAGAATCTATAATTAAGTATCATGTAATGGGATATGACCCTGGCGTAAGCTTCCATTCTGCTTTTTATCCTAAGTCAGGAATCAAGATAGTAATACTTTCAAATAAAAGTTCCGGATCCTTTGAAGTAATGAAGGGAATTGAAGAAATTTTTGAGATATAATCAAACTTTTTTATAAAATAATGATTCAATTGAATATATTAAGAGCGTGTTTTGATCAATCTTTTTTCAAAACACGCTCTTTCTTTTTGAGCATTTATCAAGGTTATTAGTATCAATTTGATCAATCTTTATTCCAAAGCTACACGCCATCAAGCCAATGACAACAAATATCTCATAACAAAAGATTTTTTTAAGTTAATGAATGTGTAGCAAGACCCCATAAATAAAAAAGATAAGACCAGAGTTGGTCTTATCTATGGCATAAGGAGAAACAAATAGGGTGATAACCATCACTTTTTTATCATATTACATTAACTGTTAATTTTGAATATTATAGATAAAAACAGTGACAATATCCATATTGAGAAATTTATTACTAATTTGTTTGTACAGTATCAAAAGGTACACCTTTTGAAGCGGTTTTGTAGACGTATCAAGGTTTCCTTGTATCACTTAATCTATGAACAAATAAAAAATGAAGGAAATTGGAATGGACATTATATATGAAGAAAAGGTGTCAGGTGCTACTCAAGACAGAGCTGAACTTCAAAATATGTTAAATGATCTTAGGGAAGACGATACAATTTGTGTAACAGATTTAACTCGGATTACTCGTAGTACGAGGGATTTATTTAAATTAGTTGATTACATAAAAAATAAAAAAGCTAACTTAAACTGTCCATTTTAGAGAGTACAGTTCAGTTTTATCTTTTCTTTTTTATTTTGACTTGTCTTAAAATATCTTCCGGATTTTTACGTTTTGTAAAGATTTCTCTTTTTGCATTCCTTACATTTCTAATTTCAGGATAGATATCTTCTATTTTAATACGTTCATGACTTTCTGGACGAATGGCCTCAGTACCTTCAATCATATATCCTCTTAATGTAAAAGTAGATAAGTCTACTCCATGTCCTTCAATTGCTTTTAAAGATATTTCTTCCATGAAAACATATCGGCTTATTTTCCCCCTCCACTTAAATGTTATTTTCGTTCATATAATGAATTATCCTTCTAGCATATTTATAAGATTTATATCATATATTAAGAGAAAGAATGCAAGTTAGAAAGGAGTCTGATAGAATGAGTTATTTGGAGGGAAATGACTTTAGTGAACAAAATATGGTAACTGTACCTAATCCCTACGTATATCAGACATTACAATCAGTAATTGGTAAACATGTGGTTATTGAAACTGTAAGAGGTAATGTACGAGGAAAGTTAAAAGATGTGAAACCAGATCATTTGCTCATTGAATATACGGTACCGTATATTGTACGCATTCAACAAATTGTATGGATTATGCCAAAACAATAATCAAATTACATCTAATTGGTTCTGTTGCAAAGTTTTCTACATGAAGCTACACTCTAGAAAACAGGATCTAGGAGAATCAGACATGAGATATTTTAAAGGAAAACAATTCAAGAAAGATATTATTTTAGTAGCTGTCGGCTACTACTGCCGTTTTTCTTTAAGTTATCGCGATGTATCTGAAATCCTGAAAGAACGTGGTATTTCAGTTCACCCAACAACTATCATGCGATGGGTTCATGAATATGGCAATCTCATCTATCAAATTTGGAAAGTGAAAAATAAATCTGCACGCTTATCTTGGCATTTGGATGAGACTTATATCAAAGTTAAGGGAGAATGGCGTTATCTCTATCGTGCAATTGATAAAGATGGACACACATTGGATATTCAACTTCGTAAAAAACGGGATCATCAGGCTGCCTA
>NZ_JAEHBX010000131.1:0-5515 GCF_016483395.1 Bacillus cereus group sp. N21 | reverse complement strand
AAATTCTTATAGCTAATGTGTACCAAAAGGTGTGTTTTGTTTTCGGTATAAACCTAAAATTATTTTCATACCTTTTGGAACAAAAAAATAGAATCCTTATGATAAGGATTCTGCAACAGGAAACAACAAATATATATAAGTAAGATAAAGAGAATTACTTATTATTATACCGTATATATGTATAATGTAATGTTGAGAAAATGTTAAGAAATGGTCGAATCATTCTCATATGTATTATGTAGTAATGGTTGAAACTGCTTGTTTGTAAACGAGTTGCTGTTTACCACGAACCATCATAAGAATCGTAAATTTGTCCATTGCAAGAATCTGCCCGGTGATCCTAACCCCACTCTTTAAAACTACAGTGATTGGCTTATTTTTCTCTTTTAATAATTCAGATGTTTTTTCTTGTAGACCGTTCATATAGCTTTCCCCCTTACTATAATCGTATCATACTTAAATTTAAATACTGTCTTATACACGTATTTCTCAATATAGCCATTGAAAAGGAATCTCCTAATATTACGGATTTGTTTTTTATTACAAGAAAGCTCATTTTTTCCTTTTGGGGTATTTGCCTTTCTTAGCTTGATGGTGATGTTGCCGTACCCCTTATACATTAATTTAAATTTGCTAGCTCTTGATATAGTTTTAACAACATTGCTATGCAATCTTCTTCCGTTTTCCAAACGAATCCATATGCTCTACATACCTCTTTATCGAGTTTTTGATGTGCTTTTAAAAGTTCAGTATATAAATACATATTTTCACCATACATATCAGCCAATGAACTATCAGGATAAAGTGCTCTTACATTAAGAATATTTTGTGCAGCTTTTTCAATTTCGATTTTTTGCTCATCAGTTGCTTCTAGCCAGGGGAATGTGTTATAGACAACACTTCCTGAATATCTATAATCACTTTTTAAACGTCCAGCTACAGTTCTCATCCATGCCATATGCACACTAGATGTTAATACCCCAAAGTGATATAATGTGGCATTTGGAACAATCAGTGCTGCATTTCCAGATATAATGTCTTTTGAAACAAATCCAATTGGTATGTATTTTCTTTTTTCACTAGAAGGTCCGGGAATAAATAAATAATTTGTATCAGGTTGTGATATAAAAAAGTACAGATGTGGTGTGTCTGCTTTTGCTCTTGTTGGTGCAGCTGTACTTTGTAATCTGAATTCACGTACTTTTTCAATTCTCTCTAATATAGATGGACACTCTTTTAATAATTTCGGATCTGCATATTTTAACCATAAACAGTATCTATCTTTTCCACGTATAAATTCAGATGGCCCCATATATTTCCTTATATAATTTTCTGATAACGGTTCTTTTCTGATTAATTCGTCTTTTTCTTCTGGTGATAGAACTAAATTATTTCCATCCGTAAATTTATTGCTTAAAAATATTTTAGGTACATCACAAAGAGGAGTGCTTCTACTTTCTACTAATATATTTGGAGCATTTATTAAATACGGGTTTATATTATCTGCAAACATTAATTTATTTTTTTCGTTCCATAATTTCTTTGTCGAAGGAACTATCATTGAAGAAAATCCAATAATTATGCAATGTACTGCAGCTTTTCCTTTTGCATCATTATTCCATTTGAAAGTCCGATAGGCAAAATCTATTTTCATTCCATATTCGTTTATAATCTTATTCCAGACGGGTCTAACTTGTTCGCCCTGTGTAATAGAGTTTGTAGATACAAATGCGCATTTTATAAATGTAGATTGAATAAGACGTGAAGCCTTATGATACCAAGCTCCAACATAATCTATGCTATTAGATAATTTGATTTTACCGAATATTTCAACCGCTTCGTTTTTTTGTTCTTTCGTCATCATTGAAGCTCCTATAAACGGTGGATTTCCAATAATATAATTCAATTTGTTTTTAGGAATGACTTCTTCCCAATCAATTGTTAGTGCATTTCCATGCACAATATTAGCTGTTTCTCTAATAGGAAAGTCTATAATATTCATTCCAAAGTAGTTAGAGACTTCCTTGTCTAGTTGGTGTTTCATTAGTAATAAACCTACTTGTGCAATCTGACACGGGAATTCTTCATACTCAATACCATAAAATTGTTCAATTGAAATTTTGCAAAGTGTATCTATAATTATAAGTTGTCTATTGTCATATAACATTTTCAATACTTCAAATTCAAGTAATCGTATTTCACGATATGTTATAATCAAGAAATTTCCACATCCGCAAGCAGGATCCAAAAAATTTATAGTAGATAATTTTTCATGGAATCTTTCTAATTCTACTTTTGTACTTTTACTCTTTTCAAATTCTTCCCATAAATCATCTAGAAACAATGGTTTTATGAGTTTAAAAATATTTTCTTCGCTTGTATAATGAGCACCTAGTTCACGTCTTTCTTTTTCATCCATGACACCCTGGAACATAGCACCAAATATAGCTGGTGATATATAAGCCCAATCAAAATCACAACAATCTAATAGTAATTTACGCATTTTTTTATCAAAATAAGCAGGCGGTAGCTGTTTGGCGAATAGCTTACCATTAATATAACGGAACCTTTTCAACTCTTCAGGTAAATTAGTCATTCTTTTATTATCTGGTGTATCTAAGGTACTGAATAGTAACATGATTCTTGAAGATAAATCACTTCCATCTTCTTGAGAACTTTTAATATATTGTTCAAAAGTTCTTTCCTCAAATATACCAGTATCTTCTGCAAATAAACAGAATAGAAGTCTGACAAGATAGATCTCTAAATCTTCTCCTTCGTAACCATTTGCTTTTATTGCATCATGCAGCTTCGCCATCTTATAAGAGGCATCTGTATTAACTTCAATATCTGTTTTAAAGGTTATTTCAGAAGTGTATCCGGCTAGTGTTCCAAGCATACGAACATGACTTTTTAATTGACTTACTTTGAATCTTTTAAAAGTCTGCATGGTCTTCAAATTAGTTACTTGAATATAGTCGAAATCAGAAACCAAGAGTAATTCTGGATATTCATCTGGCTTTAAGCACTTTGTATAGTCGTAACCTTGATTATAGGCACGAATAAGGCTTTCTCCCTTACTCTTCATTTCAATTAAAATTTTACCTGGCAAAAGATAATCAATATAACCAATTTTCCCTTGATTATCTCTGACTTGATATTCGTGAAGTCCTTCATGGAAATCTACACCGAATACGTTCATTAGATCAATCTCAAATTTCTGTGCTTCCTGTCGCTCATCCCCCCTGCAATTTTTCCGATTTTTAGAAAAATAGATTGCATTTGTTTCAATTGTTTCCCAAGTTAAATTTTTCATAACATTCTCCAATCCGCTTTCTACCTTTTCACTGATTCGTAGCATATTAAAACCATAGGAGGTGATACATATATTATTTATGTAACCCTTTTGCCTTAAATTCTCTCCATATGTCTTCTATAAAAAGAAATTGATGATGATAACCAGCACGACGTATTAATTCTATATCACCCGAACGATCTTCAAAAAATTGAGAAGCATATCGTCTTCTACGCAAATCATTTGTAGCGATTTTAAATTCTGGATCTGCAAAAATACATTCTTTTAACTCTATTAATTGTTTATCGATTTTATTTTTACGATTGTTCTTAATCTCTTCTAACTTTTCTTCTGGAATTTCTTGTACGATTTCTTCAACAATTATATTTACCATATCGTCATATTCACAAAGCTCACCGATTTCTACTCTTTCGGTATAATTAAAAAATAAGAACCCATCTTTTATGTAATAAATTAATACAGATGCTGGTTTTTCAAAATTAATTTCACTTAACATTTTATTATACTTATAAATTTCTGCACTTACTTGTTCTTGAATTGCATCTTCATACTTTTGGTGGTATTCATCAGGAATTACATAATTCTCCTTACGGTCGTATATGTACATGTAAAATAGCAATTTATTTTCTACATAAACATGAAAGTCTAGAAATTCTTCTAGATTGGGTATTTCTATTTGATTATCTTTTTCTACATTTATATGAATATTTCCATTAACAAGGGAAAATCCTCTTGTTTTAGCTAGATCTTCTAAATTTTCTTTAACCCATACTTGATATTCCATAATTGATCCTCCCGAACGAATTCAGATTCGTGCCCTATGTAATGTTAATAAAGAAATATGACGCCTTCCATCATAATTTTTCTTCCCCAATTCCATTTTAATTTATCTCTACTCAAATTATACCATTTTGCATTAATTGAAAAATGAGACAACATTTTGAAACACTTCAAAATCACGTAGACCTTTTGAATCATTATCGAATTGTTGTAAAACACCTTATCAAAAACGATGGTTTTTGATAAATACAAAATGAACAAAATATAAGCCGTATAAATCGCTTAACTACGTTATCAAAACTATTATCAAAATCAAATTAACTTTAACTACCCTTTATGATAAAATTATCGTGTAAAGGATAGGTGATTTTATGAATCCATATGTTTATGGTTATGCAAGGGTAAGTACCCAACAACAAGATTTGATTCGTCAAATAGATATGCTTCAAAATTATAACTGTACTGAAATTTTGACTGAAAAAATGACAGGTACGAAAAGTGATCGTCCAGAGCTTACTCGGTTGAAAGATAAAATTAGACCTGGTGATACATTAGTTGTTGAAAGTTTTTCTAGATTAGGACGAAGTACAAAGGATTTAATCGAACTTGTTGATTACTTTGAAAATAAAGGAGTCAAACTGATTAGCATTAAAGAACAATTTAATACGAATACCCCTCAAGGAAAATTAATGTTAACTGTATTTCAAGCATTCAGCCAATTTGAAAGAGATTTAATTGCCCAACGAACACAAGAAGGTCTTGAAAGTGCAAGGGCAAGAGGGAGGGTTGGTGGTCGTCCTCGTATTAAAGATACCTATATTCAAAAGGCATTAAATTTATATAAGTCAGAGCAATATAGTATTCGAGAAATTATAGATATGACTGGCATTAGCCAAGCAACACTGTACCGATACATACGAAAACACAAGCAAGTACAAAAGAATGAGGAAACAGAAGAAAAAACAGCAACTATTCGTATGTTGTTGCGTGTAGAAAATAATAATAAATTTGTACGGGGAAAGGGGAAAGTTCGAAAGAATATCGAATCCTTTCTCATATCACAATATAATATGGAACAATGCACGGGAGAATATATATTTTATGTTCCTTACATCACAATTTCAGATTTAGAACAAAAGGTAGATAGCATAATTCATGAAATTGATTTTGAAGCGGATTTACAAAACTGTTTTACGGAGTTAGATGTGTACTGTGATGAATTGAAGCTACAGTGGTAAAAGTAGCATTTGCTTATATAGAGAGTTCAATTATAAAATAAGAAGAAGAACAGAAAGACAGGGAGAGGAAACCCATGTCCACAAAATTAGTAAATTTACGAATCGATTTTGCTTTTAAACAGTTATTCGGAACGAAGGGGAACGAAGAAATTTTAACCGGATTTCTAAACGCCATTCTAGA
>NZ_JAEHBX010000130.1:0-5997 GCF_016483395.1 Bacillus cereus group sp. N21 | reverse complement strand
AAGCTTTGCAGTCTTTTCATATTTCTGAGCCTCGTGTCGTGACAGTCGATAAGAATCCAGCTTATCCTATAGCAGTTGAAGAATTGAAAAAAGAAAAAAAGATGCCATTAGGCATCCAACTAAGGCAAGTGAAATATCTCAATAACATCGTGGAACAAGATCATCGGTTTATTAAAAAGCGAGTTCGTTCGATGTTAGGATTGAAATCCTTTCGCACAGCTACATCCATTATTTCTGGAATAGAAGCTATGCATATGGTAAAAAAAGGGCAACTTGTTTTACTGGACATGATATGCTCCCCATTAGGTAGACAGTCAGAAAAAGACTAAGCTACCAGTGTGTTTCGATATTCAATCGGGGCACACTGGTTTAATTTCTTTTGAAATCGTTTATTATTGTAGAACCATATATATTTTTCAATAGCTTGGATCAATTGTTCTTTTGAATGGCACCCTAAAAAATAAGATGTTTCTGTTTTAAAATGAGAAAAGAAAGATTCGATACATGCATTATCTAAACAGACTCCCTTACGGGAATGACTTCCTATCATATTGTAAGTCTTTATACATTGGGAATAGTTCTTTCGCCATAAAAATATCCCATCCAAGTATAGTGTAACATTCCACATTAATAATGTAGTCTTTTTACACTGTCTACCTTAAGGGGATAATATCAATCAGTCTGTCCAAAATCAAAAAGAGTTCATCCACCAAGTGTTTGGACTTATAGCATAAAATACGATTTCACTAGGAATCTACTATTATCCGCGTTCTTCTTCATATATTTGCACCAGAACCCTTTGAAGTCTTCAAAAATAAAATTTAGCTCATTTTTTTGTTTTGGGAGTAACCTGTTTTCTTAGCTTGATGGGTATGTATAGCGACCCAAAATGAGAATTAAAAGGCGTGTATCTAAATATTCTCGATTTTATTTCATTATGTAAAGTAATATTTTATCAGAGTATTCTTACCTTTATCAAAATCAAATGCGTTATAATGCAAATTAAGTGCTATATTTACAAAAATTTATAAGATGGAGGTTAGATTGATGTCTTCAAAAAACGAGCAGAAACCTATTTTAGCATCAGAAACGCAATTAACTTCTTCTACTTTTAAGCATGAAGCATATGATATTTACAAAGAATTACGTGCATATCACCCTGTTTATCCCTTATCTTTAGGAGAACAGTATCAAAGTTGGCTTATAACGAGATATGAAGACGCCATGTCGCTATTAAAAGATGTAAGATTAATGAAAAATATTGAAAATGTGTTTAGCAAAACAGAAGAAGTTAAAGCCCCCATTTCATTAGAAAATAGGAAACTCTTAAGAAAGCATATGCTAAATTCAGATCCTCCTGATCATAGCCGCCTACGATCACTTGTGCAAAAAGCATTTACTCCTCAGATAATTTTACAACTTGAAGATCGAATCCAACATGTCGCTGATACATTATTAAATAAAGTAGAACACAATCATTCTATGAATCTTATAGACGATTACGCTTTTCCTTTGCCCATTATGGTAATTAGTGAAATGCTGGGGATTCCTCTTGAAGACCAATCGAAATTTAGGGTTTGGTCACAAGCGATTATTGATACCCCACATACATTAGAAGATATGCAGGAAAACAATCAAAAATTAGGGGAATTCGCTGAATATATACAGTATTTAGTTAACGAAAAAAGGAAATACCCTGCAGATGATTTAATCAGTGCACTCATAAAGGCTGAAAGCGAAGGAACGAAATTAAATACACAAGAATTATACTCAACAATTACGTTGCTTATCGTTGCTGGACATGAGACGACTGTAAATTTAATTACAAATATGACGTTAGCATTACTTGAGCATCCCATTCAATTACAAAAACTCCGTCAAAATCCTAATTTAATCGATTCAGCAATTGAGGAGACGTTACGATTTTACAGTCCTGTTGAACTAACCACTCTACGTTGGACAGCAGAACCATTTACATTACACGGTCAAAATATTAAACCAAAAGATAGGATTATTATTTCATTAGCATCTTCTAACCGTGACGAAATTTTTTTTCCAAATGCTGATATATTTGACATTACAAGAGAGAATAATCGTCATATTGCCTTTGGTCATGGTAGTCATTTTTGCCTTGGGACACCACTCGCTCGTTTAGAAGCAAAGATTGCTATTCCTACATTATTACATCGTATGCCAAATATACAGATACAAGGTGAAAAAGAACAAGTAAAGTGGAAAGGTAGCTATCTAATGAGGTCATTAGAAGAATTGCCTTTACGATTTTAGTATCGGTTCTGTTGCAAAGTTTCAAAAAGCATAAACAGGTGTTGCTAAATGGGGTACGGAAACGATTCACAGAATAACCCGCCACATTTGAAAAATCCCCCAATTGCGGCGGGTACTTATTATTATACTTTGTTTTGTAGTTTCCTATATAAAGCTGATCTTGAAACATTGGTAATCTCACAAATTTGTTTCACTGTCATATTTCCTTCTTCATACAGCTTAAGTGCATAATTCATTCCAGCATGCTTTTCATGATATTTTTTAACTCGTCCTTGATACTTTCCTTCCTTTTTTGCAAGATCAATTCCTTCGCACTGACGCATGCGAATTAGATCACGCTCCAATTGATTTACTCCACCCATTACTGTCATCAAGAAATGACTATATGGATTTATTGGTTATATCCCAAGACGAAAAAATGAGCAAAACCCTCATAAATAACTGTGAAATAATAAAATTTTCTTCTGAAACTGACCTTTCCTAACCTTAGCTTGATAGCGATGTGGCGGTACCCCTATACTAAATTTCCGTCTCTAAGTGTTAATATCCGATCACATACATCAAGAATTTTCTCATCATGCGTAATCATAATCGCTGCTTTTTGACTTTCTTTTACTTCTCGTTTCATCATTTCGACAACTTCTCGTCCACGTTTTGAATCAAGGCTTGCCGTTGGTTCATCTGCTAATATTAAATCTGGATTATTCATAAAAGCACGAGCAATCGCAACTCTTTGTCTTTCTCCACCAGATAACTGATGTGGATAGTGATTTTTTCTCTGAGATAGTCCAAATACTGTTAGCAAGTGATTCGCACGCGTTTCAGATTCTTTTCGGACTTCTTTCTTTAATTTTGCAATGTATAGTAATTGTTCTTTTACATTTAAATAGGGAACAAGATTAGCGAATTGAAAAATGAACCCGATTTTTCTTAACCGAATATCTGTCATTTCCTTTTCTGATAAATGGGTAATATTTTGCTCATCAATATAAATATTACCTTTTGATGGTGATAATAATGCTCCAGCAATTGATAACAATGTACTTTTTCCTGAACCAGAAGGCCCCACAATACCGATGAATTCTCCAGCCTTCACATCAAGTGAAATTGGATGAAGGGCTGTTACCTCTGTGTCCCCTTCACCATATACTTTACTAACTCTATCTAGTTTCAATAGCGATGTCATTACATGCCCCCTCCAATTGCCTCTAGTGCATCCACTTTTAATACTTGATATAAGGAAATCAGTGTTCCTAGTATACTAATTACAATAAAGATTCCTGCATATTGGCCAATCATTGTCGTTGTCAATAAGAATGGCATACTTTCTGGCAAAATTCTTTGCAAACCTTCTACTAACACAATACTTATAGCCATTGCGACAACAGATAAGAATAATGCTTGCACAACTAAACTATTTGCTAAATACGAATTTTTTGTTCCAATCGCTTTTAGTACACCTAATTGCTGTGTTTTTTGTAATGTAATAACATAGAAGAATACACCGATTAAGAGCGTTGCAATCACGAGTAAGAATGCAATAATCATTGTTAATGAGTTTTGTTGCCCTTTATGGCCTGGAATACTTTGAAGAACTTCGTTTTTCTCTATTACATGTGCATTTTTTACTTCCTTATCAGTACGAAGAGCAATTGCGTTGTAATCCTTTTGGTTCGGTTGTGCAATTTCTCCCCATACATCTTGATTCACATAAACAACAGGTGTATGACTGAACTTTTGACCTTTTGTAAAGCCAGCAATTTTAAATTCTTTTTTAGAAACCGGATCGATAATCATATCTCCAATATCTATGCCTTTTTCTTTAATCGATTCGTCAGCAATCATTTCATTTTGTGCTGTTCCTAATGCATTACCTTTCACAATATTTGGTTCCAAGAATGTTTCACGTTCACTTGCAAATATTGCAATATCAACCTTTTTTGAACTATCCTTCTTTTCATATGTCGAAACTTTCACATGGAATGGTACAGCATCTTTTGCACCAACTTGCTTTACTACATCATCCACATCTTCTTTCTTAATTTGTGAACGGAGCAATGAATTTTCCGCATCATTTGCTAATACAAACTTTTGGGCATCCATATTTTGAATGGAAGAGACAGTATTATACGCTAAACCATTTGCTAATCCAGAAATCACAAGGACTAAAAATGATAATAGAACCATCATAAGCCCGATTAATCCATATTTAAATTTTGATTGTTTTAATTCACGCAGAGCTAAAAACATGCTGCTTGAACCCCCTTATTTATTTCTATTTATCTCTATTTCTTTCTTCTCTTTTACTTCTTGTACTTAACATGGATAAATAACATAGCACAGCAAACAAGCAGGAAATAATGCATATAGTATCCAAACAAACATTAATATTGCAGCAGTTCTGTGATCCATTTGAATCCATTCTTGTAATTGAGTAAGAATTGAACAATTAATAGTGGGATTATATTCTTTTCATCATATTTTCCTTTCTTATTATTATCAAAAACATATATGACTAAAAAAACATATGTTTATAATATTGTTATATTAAAATTTTCACAATGGATATAGTAGTTTTGAAACAAATAATTCACAATTTTAAAGCAACCTTAGGCGTTTTAAGAATGTCGATTCGATATGCATTACTAGGACTACTTTCAAGAAAAAAACAAACTGGTTATGATCTATATCTTACTTTTCAAGAGCAGATCATATATCCTTGGAATTCAAGTCATTCGCAAGTGTATAAAGAGTTATCAACGATGGTCTTGTTACGTTTAAATATATTTATCAAGAGGGAAGTCCAAATAAAAAAGTATATTCTTTAACGAGAGAGGGCGAATAAGCTCTTATTGAGTGAATTATCCATTCAATAACGAATCCACAGCGTATAAAGGATGAGTTTTTGTTAAAATCCTCTAGTTTTCACTTTATTCCAGTTCAAGAGGCGGTTTCTTTATTAGAGAAAGTAATTGAGAGAGAAACGTATATGATGAAGGAAACACAAAAGTGGAAGGACATTCAATTCCCTAACTAATCTTCTATTCAAAAACAGAAAATAGGAGAGTATATTACGGTTGAATATGGGATAAGGTATTCAAAAATGTACATTGAATGGTGTGAATAGGCAATTGAAGTGTTAGAAACATTACAAGAGGGAGTATGAAAAAACCATAAAATTACTGCAGTAGAAGCGATGAAAAAAGTAGGAATGAACAGTAATACATTTTATAGAAGAGTCAAAGAATATGAATCTAGTTTACAACACTCTATTTAGTATATAAATGGTATATTTTGTCTTATTCCCCCTTTTCGGGGGATGGGCAAAAATACCCATACTAATATCAAAAGTTTACATTTGTTTTCACTACAAAAAGAACTTGTAAAAAATACAAGTTCTTTTTAAGATATTGCAAACTGAAGGGCAAAACAAACTATCTTATCAGAAAACTAGGGATTAATATATCTTAAGACTTCTAGGACCTCTTTATTATATAACAGATATTAACATTTTTAGGAGTGATATTTGAATATTGTGTGAATTTTTAGAATGAAAAAAGAGAACTCTTTCATAAGAGTTCTGCAACAGGAAACAGCAATATATAAACAATAAAAAGAATTACTTATAGTATAGGGTTCTGTTGCAAAGTTTTCTACATGAAGCTACACTCTAGAAAACAGGATCTAGGAGAATCAGACATGAGATATTTT
>NZ_JAEHBX010000013.1:0-108123 GCF_016483395.1 Bacillus cereus group sp. N21 | reverse complement strand
GAAAAAAGTGAAAGCTTCCTCGATTTCATCGAGGAAGCTTTCACTTTTTTAACTATAAGGACTTTTTCAGTGGCCTCGGATCGTCCTGGCAACCTTTTTTATTAATGACTAGAGATCATGTCGCATATTGTCGGAATGCCGATATATTTTAAAAAGCGTCGATATATGAAAAATGAATAGGAAGATCACATGTGCAGTTCGATTTTTTACTCATAAAATGATTCCCAGACACATAAACCTGTAATGACATACAGTTTGGGAGGGGGAAAAGAAGTGGCAACAGATCATTCATTACGTTTTTCATTAAAAGAATCGGTTTGGTTCCAAAAAGGACAGGAAGTCGAAGAACTTTTGTCAATTTCGTTAGATCCAGACGTTGAGATAGAAGAGCTTGAATACGAAGTAATTGTGAGAGGTCAATTGGATTTAACGGGAGAATATGTTGCAAGGCAAGATGATTCTGCGTTTTCATTACGAGATTTATCTCCAGCAAAATCCATTGATTATGTAGAAACGCGAGAAGATGGTGTAAACGAACTTGTGCACTCTTTTCCGTTAGAAATTTCGATTCCACGAAACCGAGTGAAACAAGTTGAAGAATTGTATGTTTCCATTGAGGAATTCGATTATGAATTAAAGGAAAATGGTTGTTTACAGCTATTAGCGGACATATCGATATCTGGATTATGTGAGGATGAGAGAATACAGAATGAAGTGCAAGAGGAAGAGATAGAGAATGTGGAAGTTGATAGAACCGAGGAAATAAAACTGGTGGATGAGGATACATTGCCGGTAGAAGTGGAAGAAGTAACAGTTCATACAGAATCAAACGGATGGGAAGATTATGCATTTGAGCCTTTCCAATTAGAGGAGCGCAAAGAACAAGAATTAGAAGAAGAGGTAGAAGATCTAGAAGAACATGAAGAGGAAGAACGAGAAGAGGAAGCAAAAGAAACTACACCACAGTTTGAATTCTTTGGCCGGAAGGATTTTCAGAAAAAGAAGGAAAAGGAATTACAGGAAGAAGCAGAAACGGCATACTCACAACGGGATGAAAATGCATTATATTTAACAAAATTGTTTACGAAAGAGCCGGAAGAAGAATTTACGAAATTACGTATGTATTTTGTGCAAGAAGGGGATACAATTGAATCGGTTGCGGATCGATATGAAACGTCGGTCCAGCATTTACATCGTGTGAATCAAACAGATGATGTATATTTAACTGCAGGGCAAATTATATATATACCTGTGTCAAAAGCAAAGACAAAGTGAGTGGAGAATTTTCTCCACTCATCTCTTTTCTTTTACTATAGTTCATCTTACGTTTTTGAATGAGAGAGGATCATTCGTATGGATATAGAATTGCGAGATCGTTATGCGCCGATCGTACAGCGGTATCAATTGGATGCCCACCATATGGAAGAGCATGGGAGTGTAATAAAAATTTATACGAATCAAGGTCCATATGCATTAAAAAAATTACCATCTCATCGATTGAAGCGAAATAATTTAATGTATCATGTTCAATTTTTACGTGAAAAGGGATTTACACATTATGTACCGATTTACCATGCGACAGATGGAAATCATATTTTGAGTGACGAAATATATAGTTATTATTTAATGCCTTGGCTTGAGCGAGCAGAAGGGAACGGAGAGGACAATGATCAATATCATAAAATGTTTCAGACGCTAGCGCTGCTTCATCAAAGGACGGTAAAAGAAGAAACGTATACTGAAGAAGCGTTAGAGGAGCATTATACAAATGTCTCTGATCGTTGGGAGAAAGATGGAGAATTCTTAGAGCAATTCCTCGTAGAGTCTGAGGCGAAATGGTATATGTCGCCGTTTGAATTGCAGTATTGTACGTATTTTCATCATGTGATGAGGGCGCGTGAATTTGCAACGAAACAGCTTTCGGAGTGGAATGAAGCGATGAAAGAAAAAGAAAAAACAAGAGTTTCTTTTATTCATGGCAATGTATCGATGAATCATTTTTTATTCGATTATGAACGAAATGGTTATTTTATTAGTTTAGAAAGGTCTCAATTTGCAACACCAGTTCAAGATCTTGTTCGCTTTTATTCCCGCTCATTGAACACATATCCAATTACGAGAAGCGATCGCTTTGAATGGTATCAGGTGTATCAAAAGAATTTTCCGTTTACGAAAGAAGAACAACTCCTTATGTTTGCGTATCTAACATATCCGTCCCCATTTATTCGACAAATCCAATCTTATACAAGCAAACAGCAGAGCCGTAGTGAAAAGCAAGAACTTCAAGGTGTGAAAATGTTACAACAGGCGCATTGGCTTGTAAGTAATATAGAATATTTTATTTCACAATTACAAGCAGCGCAGCAAGGGAATGAGTAACAGCCGTAGTCTCAAGTGTCCTTGAGGCTACGGCTGAAAATGCAAGCGAATCGTTGCTACAACAAAGATGATAAGGATGATGAAATCTAAGAAAGTTGGAAGTAGTAATGTACGAATCCCTTGGAAAATCGTAAGGGGAATTGCAAAATCAGCAAACATCGTTTGTAAATTTCTAACCCATGAAGGGGCCGAAAAATTGTAGGTGCGTCGGTATCGTCGCATAATCATTCCTCCGTATAGAAAGGCTATTGCTGCACATGAACCTTAAAAGATGAAAGGGTAATATTACAGTATGCGAGGTAAGTACCTAAGGTGCTTGTGCTGCGTACCTTCATTTTCCGTGTATATATTACAGGGAAATTAGTTAAGCTGATTGGTAATTGTATGTTGTTTTTATCAAAATAGAATTTATTAATTGTAGAAACTTGCTGAAAAATATTTTTATCTTGACGAATATGGTTTCGTTTTTTACACTATTGTATATAATAAATAACAATTATATAAATGCGTTGAAGGGGAAGAGTATAACATTAAACGTCTGCAGAGAGGAGAATTATTAGCTGTGAGATTCTCTAGATAGTCATGTTAGAAGGTAGCTCTGGAGCATCTTTTCTGAACGGAGTCATTCTCATTAGGAAAAGACGGATCTGTCCGTTATCAAATTAAGAGTATAAGCAAATTTTGAATTTGTTTGTAAATAAAGGTGGTACCACGATGTCCCTCGTCCTTTTTGGATGAGGGGCATTTTTTATTTTAAGGAGGGAAAATAATGTCAAATACGGAAAAGAATTTACCGACTAAATATGATCATATGTCCGTTGAAGAAGGCCTTTATAAATGGTGGCTAGACGGCAAATATTTCGAAGCAAAAGGAGATGCGGAAAAGCAGCCGTATACAATTGTAATCCCGCCTCCAAACGTAACAGGTAAACTGCACTTAGGGCACGCTTGGGATACGACGCTTCAAGATATTTTGACGCGTACAAAGCGTATGCAAGGTTACGATGTATTATGGCTTCCAGGAATGGACCATGCTGGTATCGCAACACAGGCAAAAGTAGAAGGAAAACTTCGTGAAGAAGGTATTTCACGTTACGATCTTGGCCGTGAGAAATTCCTTGAGAAAGCATGGGAATGGAAAGAAGAATATGCTTCTCACATTCGTCAGCAATGGGGAAAAGTTGGTTTAGGATTAGATTACTCTCGTGAGCGCTTTACATTAGACGAAGGTTTATCTGATGCGGTTAATAAAGTATTCGTTCAATTATACGAAAAAGGTTTAATTTACCGCGGTGAATATATTATTAACTGGGATCCAGCAACACGCACAGCTCTTTCTGATATTGAAGTAATTCATAAAGAGATTCAAGGTGCATTCTACCATATGAACTACCCATTGACAGATGGATCTGGTCACATTCGACTTGCGACAACTCGTCCAGAAACAATGCTTGGCGATACAGCAGTAGCAGTTCATCCAGAAGATGATCGTTACAAGCATTTAATCGGAAAAACAGTTACACTTCCAATCGTAGGCCGTGAAATTCCGATTATTGCTGATGAGTACGTAGAAAAAGATTTCGGAACAGGCGTTGTGAAAATTACACCAGCTCACGATCCGAATGACTTTGAAGTAGGTAACCGTCATGACTTACCTCGTATTTTAGTAATGAACGAAGATGGAACGATGAACGAAAAAGCTGGTAAGTATAACGGTATGGATCGTTTCGAATGCCGTAAAGAGTTAGTAAAAGACTTACAAGATGCTGGCGTATTAGTAGAAATCGAGCCTCATATGCATTCAGTAGGACATAGTGAGCGTAGCGGTGCAGTTGTTGAGCCTTACTTATCAACACAATGGTTCGTAAAAATGGGACCACTTGCAGAAAAGGCAGTAGAACTTCAACAAAAAGAAGAAGAAAAAGTAACGTTCGTACCAGAGCGTTTCGAGAACACATACTTACGCTGGATGGAAAACATTCACGACTGGTGTATTTCTCGTCAATTATGGTGGGGACACCGCATTCCAGCTTGGTATCATAAAGAAACTGGTGAAGTATACGTAGGTACGGAAGCACCAGCAGATATTGAAAACTGGAATCAAGATAACGACGTACTTGATACATGGTTTAGCTCAGCGTTATGGCCATTCTCAACACTTGGTTGGCCGAATGAAGATGCAGAAGACTTCAAACGTTACTATTCAACAGATGCTCTAGTAACTGGTTATGATATCATCTTCTTCTGGGTATCTCGTATGATTTTCCAAGGTTTAGAGTTTACAGGAGAGCGCCCATTTAAAGACGTATTAATTCACGGTTTAGTTCGTGATGAGCAAGGACGTAAAATGAGTAAATCTCTTGGTAACGGTATTGATCCAATGGATGTTATTGATAAGTACGGTGCAGATGCAATGCGCTTCTTCTTATCAACAGGAAGTGCACCAGGACAAGATTTACGCTTCAGCATGGAGAAAGTAGAATCTACTTGGAACTTCATTAATAAAATTTGGAATGCATCCCGTTTCGTATTAATGAACATGGATGACATGAAATATGAAGATATCGATTTAATTGGTGAAAAATCAGTTGCAGATAAGTGGATTTTAACCCGCTTAAATGAAACGATTGAAAGTGTAACACGTAACATGGATAAATATGAGTTCGGTGAAGCTGGCCGTTCATTATACAACTTCATTTGGGATGATTTCTGTGATTGGTATATTGAAATGGCGAAACTTCCATTATACGGTGAAGATGAAGTGGCTAAGAAAACAACTCGTTCAATTCTAGCATACGTACTAGACCAAACGATGCGTCTACTACACCCATTCATGCCATTCGTAACAGAGAAGATTTGGCAACACTTACCGCATGAAGGTGAATCTATTACAGTAGCAGCATGGCCGACAGTTCGCGAAGATTTACAAGATAAAGAAGCGGCAGCAGAAATGCACCTTCTAGTTGATATCATTCGCTCTGTTCGAAACATTCGTGCTGAAGTAAATACGCCAATGAGCAAAAAAGTTCAAATGCAAATTAAAGCAAAAGACGAAGCAGTACTAGCACAGCTTATGAAAAACAGCTCTTACATTGAGCGTTTCTGTAATCCAAGTGAATTAACAATTAAGACTGATTTACAAGCGCCAGAAAAAGCGATGACTGCAATCGTATCAGGTGCAGAGTTATTCTTACCGTTAGCTGATCTTATCAATCTTGATGAAGAGAAAGCGCGTCTTGAAAAAGAACTTGAGAAGTTCGATAAAGAAGTAGAACGTGTACAGAAGAAACTTGCAAACCAAGGTTTCGTAGCAAAAGCACCAGCGGCAGTTATTGAAGGAGAGCGTGCAAAAGAGCAAGATTATCTAGAAAAACGCGAAGCAGTTCGTCAACGTCTAGCTGATCTTCAAAAATAAAGTCATTCGAAAGAGACTCGCCATATTGGTGAGTCTCTTTTATTTGCGTATAATAGAGCTAGGATAATTCTTTGTTTTAGTTCTTTTTTATTGATTTGAAAGGGGAATGGCAAGCGTGGTACATACATACGAAGAATCGATAGATTGGATTCATAGCCGATTAAAGTTTGGAATTAAACCAGGATTAGAGAGAATGCAGTGGATGCTAGGGGAGCTTGGAAATCCTGAGCGTCACATAAAATGCGTTCATCTTGCAGGAACAAATGGAAAAGGTTCAACTTTAACATATATGCGTTATATGCTAGAGGCGGGAAAATATAAAGTTGGTACATTTACGTCTCCATACATTGAAACATTTAATGAGCGAATTAGTGTTAACGGTACACCGATTGCAGATAAAGAAATTACTGAGCTTGTAAATATGGTAAAACCGGTTGTTGAAAAATTAGATGAAACAGATTTAGGAGAAGCAACGGAGTTTGAAATTATTACAGTAATGGCAATCTGCTATTTTGGTAAAATAAACTTCTGTGACATCGTCTTGTTTGAAACAGGGCTTGGTGGTCGTTTTGATTCTACAAATGTAGTTCATCCAGTTCTTACAATGATTACAAATATCGGCCATGATCATATGCATATTTTAGGGAATACATTAGCTGAAATTGCGTACGAAAAAGCAGGAATTATTAAATCAGGAGTTCCTGTTATTACTGGTGTGCAGGATGAAGAAGCACTTGAGGTTATCCAAAAGGTTGCTCAGGAAAAGACTGCAAATCTATATGAGTTTGGAAAGCAATTTACAGCTGTTCATCAGCGTTCCGATGAAGATGGAGAGCATTTTGATTTTTCTTGCCCGTTTGCTTCATTTGAGGAAGTTCAGATTTCGATGAAAGGAAGTCATCAAGTCGGAAATGCAGCATTGGCGTTGATGGGGATTATGTATCTTAAAACATACCTATCATTCTTAATGGAGGAAGAGCATATTGGCGTAGGATTAAGTGAAGCATATTGGATTGGCCGATTTGAACGACTGCAAAGCAATCCGGACGTAATTATAGATGGCGCTCATAATCCAGAAGGAATTGCAAGCCTTGTGAAAACAGTAAAGGCTCATTATAACGATAAAAACATCCTTGTTTTATTTACCGCTTTAGGTGATAAACAGCTAGACAATATGGTAGGGCAATTAGAAACAATTGCAGATGAAATGACTTTTACAACATTCACATTTGATCGTGCGATTTCTGCTGAGGAGCTTGCAGATTACTCACGTAAGGAAACAAAACAAGTTTTTGAGAATTGGAAAGAAGCTATTGATGCGAAAATGAACAACCTCCAAGAAAATGATGTTTTCATCATAACAGGCTCTCTTTACTTTATTTCAGAAGTTAGAAAATACATTCGTGAAAAAAACTAGGACAGCAACTTGCTGCCCTAGTTTTTTGTTCTACAAATGAAGTCAAATACATACATATAAAGTGAAACTTCCATCAGTGGAGGTTTTTTTATTTCCCACTGATGGTTAGCCTTCACCAATCGGGCTTTTAGGGGCAGTTTATCCCCTAGCAACCTTCATAATTTTTATCCGCAATTTTGAGGTAGGGGATATTACTGCCTATTAATGCGGGATAAGATAACTATATGGGAAAATTTGACGAATCCCTCCGACAGATATCTCGTTTTTTTGTGAAGTGAATATGATATGATGCGGACAATGATAAGAGGTGAGGTGTGAGGGTATGGACAAGCAATCACGAACAATCTCGGTTAAAGTAAACGGAACGGAAGCAAAGTATGAAGAAAAGCAGAAAGAAAAGGAAGAATTTGATTGGATGGTAGTTGATAGTGAAACGTCGCAAAATGTAGTGCCCTTTCAAAAAAATAAGTTACCATCTATCCGGCAGCACCGAAAGAAATGGAATAATGTGCTTATTTTTACAGTTGCTACTGCGGTTATCATTGGCACAGTGTTAGGGATGGGAATGCTTCACTTGTTAACGGGACAAGGTACAGTTCGGGAAGCTACGATAACAAGTGGAGAAAAGAATAATGGAGCAGAGCAAAAAGAAGTAACAGCTGGGGAGAAAAAAGAAGAAAAACAAAAGGTGGGGAATGCAGCTGCTTTAGAACCAATCACTTTATATTTCGTTCAGGGAGGTCTCTATTCTTCTGAAGAAAAAGGACAGGCAGCTACTCAGGAATGGAAAGACAATGGGGGCATAGCAGCGATTAAACCGACTGATGATAAGTATTCACTTGTAGTTGGAATTGCTAGTGATGAGCAATCGTTAGATAAATTAATCGGACAATATAAGAAAGATGGCGTATCAGTTTTGAAAAAGAAATGGGAAATTACAGATCGGGCATTGCTGAAAAGCGATAAAGAATCTGGTCCATTGTTAAGTAAGTTACAACTCTTATACGTCCATTTTGTAAAATACGCGACTAGTATACAACCTGGAAGTAAAAGTAATTCAAAAGAAATAGAAGCGATTGAAAAGGAATGGAAGGCAATTGAAAAAGAGGGGAAATCAATTAAGCGTGAGGATGTAAAAAAAATATATACGTATGCATCAGTAGCTGTGCAAACAATAAAAGAAGGAAAGACTGATAAAGAAGCAGTAGCTAAATTGAATCAAGTTATCATTGATGGTTTGCTTTCTTATGAAAAAGTGGTTTCGCAAAAAGCCAAAGAGTAGGATAATGGAATAAGAGGAAAGAAGTATGCATACTTCTTTCTTTTCTTTTGAATTATATAGCTATAGAAATGTTTTCACCTTATAGTGAGAAAACATCATTTCTTAAAAAGAAAATGATGTTTTTGCAATTTGTAGGAAAGGTATTTGTTTGATACGATCAAGCTATATTTTTCTGCTTTATGTAAGAAAGGAGCATATATGAAAAAACTTATTTTAGCATCTGGGTCACCGCGCCGGAAGGAATTACTTGAACTAGCGGGTGTACCATTTGAAATTGTTGTGAGTGAAATAGAAGAAACAATCGGTGCGTATTCATCGCCCGCTGATATTGTGATGTCACTTGCTTTGCAAAAAGCGTCTGCTGTAGTAGAAAATCACGAAGATAGTGTGGTATTAGGTGCAGATACAATTGTTACATATGAATCGCGTATTCTTGGAAAGCCTAAAGATGAAGCGGAAGCGAAAGAAATACTGCAGCTATTATCAGGAAAAATACATGAAGTATATACAGGCGTTGCGCTCATTTCAAAAGAAAAAACAGTAACTTTCTACGAACGTACAGAAGTTACGTTTTGGGAGTTAACAGAAGAAGAGGTTGATGCGTATATTGCGACGAAAGAACCACTTGATAAGGCTGGAAGTTACGGTATTCAAGGAAAAGGTTCTATCTTTGTTCAACATATTCAGGGAGATTACTACAGTGTAGTGGGATTACCAATTGCACGACTTGTTCGTGAATTAAAACAGTTCGATAATGATGCATCCCATGCGTAAAATTGCATGGGGTTTTCTTTGGGAAAAATTGAAAAAGGAGTGAAAATATGAACGGTATTCGTGATGTTTTGAAAGAAGAACAACCACGGGAGCGTTTATTAGTAGAAGGAGCAAGCAGTTTATCGAATCGGGAACTTCTCGCAGTGCTACTTAGAACTGGTTCTAAAGAAGAATCAGTTCTAACATTAGCGGATCAAATTTTATATCATTTTGACGGATTACGAATGTTAAAAGATGCTACAATAGAAGAGATGACGAGTATTCATGGTGTAGGAATAGCAAAGGCCTCTCAGTTAATCGCTGCTTTTGAACTAGGGAGAAGGATGGTGCGTTTAGAGTACCAAAATCGATATAGTATTCGGAGTCCAGAAGATTGCGCTAGTTATATGATGGAAGAGATGCGTTTTTTACAACAAGAGCACTTTGTCTGTTTATACTTGAATACGAAAAATCAAGTTATGCATCGGCAGACTGTGTTTATTGGGAGTTTAAATGCCTCAATTGTGCATCCTCGCGAGGTTTTCAAAGAAGCTTTTCGTCGCGCAGCAGCCTCTATTATATGTCTGCATAACCACCCTTCAGGAGATCCTACACCGAGTCGGGAAGATATTGAAGTGACAAAACGATTGGTAGAATGTGGAAGGATCATTGGGATTGAAGTCCTTGATCACATTATTATAGGCGACCATAAATTCGTGAGTTTAAAAGAAAAAGGTCATATTTAAGACTATTCTTTTTACCTATTTTGTTTTATAATGTGATTTATGAGTTTTTTGTAGGCATTCGCTTACAATAAAGGATAGAAAATATAAAAACGTACTGTTTTATTATAAATATAAAGTAAGAAAATGAGTCCGTGAAAATGAGAAAGGAAGATAGATGATATGTTTGGATTTGGTGGTTTTACTCGTGATCTTGGAATTGATTTAGGAACAGCAAACACGCTTGTATACGTGAAAGGAAAAGGTGTAGTTTTACGTGAACCTTCAGTTGTAGCATTGCAAACTGATTCGAAACAAATCGTTGCAGTTGGTAGCGATGCAAAACAAATGATTGGTCGTACACCAGGAAACGTAGTGGCTCTTCGCCCTATGAAAGATGGTGTAATCGCTGATTATGAAACAACAGCGACAATGATGAAATACTATATTCAACAAGCGCAAAAATCAAATGGATTTTTCTCTCGTAAGCCATATGTAATGGTATGTGTGCCATCTGGTATTACTGCTGTAGAAAGACGTGCAGTAATCGATGCAACTCGCCAAGCAGGTGCGCGTGATGCATATCCAATTGAAGAACCATTTGCAGCAGCAATCGGTGCAAACTTACCTGTTTGGGAACCAACTGGTAGTATGGTTGTTGATATTGGCGGCGGAACAACAGAAGTTGCGATCATTTCTTTAGGCGGGATTGTAACAAGTCAATCTGTTCGTGTTGCTGGTGATGATATGGACGATTCAATCATTCAATACATTAAGAAAAGCTACAACTTAATGATCGGTGAAAGAACAGCAGAAGCATTAAAATTAGAAATCGGTTCTGCAGGCGAGCCAGAAGGTATTGAGCCAATGGAAATTCGTGGCCGTGATTTAGTAAGTGGTTTACCAAAAACAGTATTAATCAAGCCAGAAGAGATTGCAGATGCGTTAAAAGATACAGTAGATGCAATTGTAGAATCAGTGAAAAACACATTAGAAAAAACGCCACCTGAATTAGCAGCGGATATTATGGACCGTGGAATTGTATTAACAGGAGGCGGTGCATTACTTCGCAACTTGGACAAAGTAATTAGTGAAGAAACGAAAATGCCAGTTCTTGTTGCAGAAAATCCACTTGACTGTGTAGCAATTGGAACAGGTAAAGCTTTAGATAATATCGACCTTTTCAAAACTGCTCGATAATATTCCAAAATAAAAATCAATGAAATTAAGAGGGTGTGAACGTGCCACAGTTTTTCTTAAACAAAAGATTAATTGTTTTGCTAGTTAGTATTATTCTTCTCGTGGCATTGATTGGAATCTCACTGAAAGAACGGAAAAATCTAACATGGCCAGAGCAGTTTGTAAAAGATACTGTCGGTGTTGTAGAACGTGTATTCCAAAAGCCAGCGAATTATGTTGCCGGGTTCTTTGAGAACGTAGAAGATGTAAAGCGCACGTATGAAGAAAATAAAACATTAAAAGAAAAATTAGATAAGTATGCGGAATTATCCGTGAAAGTAAAAGATTTGGAAAAAGATAATGCGAAGCTTCGTGAAACGATTGATAAAAAAGATTCTCTTCGTGACTATAAGCCAATCCAAGCTACAGTGATTGCACGCAATCCGGACAAGTGGTATGACTTAATCGGAATTGATAGAGGTGCACAGCAAGGAATCCAGAAGGATATGGCTGTTATGACTTCAAAAGGGCTAGTCGGACGAGTGAAAAGTGTGTCTCAATTTACATCAACTGTAGAATTATTGAGTTCACTGAATCGAACAAATCGTATTTCTGCTGTAGTAGAAGGGCAAGAGCGTATTTTTGGATTGATTGAAGGATACGACAAGGAAAAACAATCTCTTGTTTTCACAAAGATTCCATCTGATGTAAAAGTAGAAAAAGATCAAACGGTTGTAACATCAGGATTAAGTGATATTTTCCCGAAAGGGTTAGTAATTGGGAAAATTGTAGATGTTGCACCAGATGAATATGGATTAACACAAACAGCTTACGTAAAACCTGCTGCGGATTTAAATGATGTAGACCATATTATGGTTACAAAAAGAGTTATGCCCTCAGCAGCGTTAGAACAGTAAGGGGGAGAAGATATGGCTATTTTGAAAAGAGCAATTCTTCCTCTGCTGCTTCTTTTTGTGTTTTTATTCGAAAATATGTTTTCTACTGTAGTTCCAACAGCATTGTTTTGGAAAGACAGTATTGCAGCTCCGCATTTCTTTATGATTGTGCTATGTTTTATTACCGTTTATTTTAGTCCTTTACAAGGTATTTACTATGGGCTATTATTTGGTTTTTTATTTGATACTGTATATACAGAACTTGTTGGTGTATATATATTTGCTTATCCAATTTTGGCGTATCTTGTGTATAGTACGATGAGAGTATTGCAATTGAATTTATTTATTGTTTCTTTTATCGTATTAACGGGAATTGCAGCATTAGAGTATTATGTATATGGATTTTTAACGCTACTAGGACGTATTCATGTACCAGCGCATATCTTTTTCTCAGATCGTCTCCTTGCTACTTTATTGTTAAATGGAATTTTCTTATTACTAGTTTGTTTCCCACTGAGACGATATCTTGTGCGTCTTTCAAAAGCGATGGAAGAAAAAGAAAAAAGGATTTTCTAATTTTATGTCGAATTGAATCGTTGGGGTGAACTTTAGTGGAAGAAAAAAAGCAACAAAATATAACGATAAAAGGGACAAAAGATGGACTGACATTACATTTAGATGATTGCTGTTCATTCTCTGAATTACTGCAAGAACTGGACGAAAAGCTTTCCACTCACTATTACGATGGTGATGGACGTTCATTAATCGAAGTACATGTTAAAGTTGGTAATCGCTATTTGACAGATGTACAGCAAGAAGAAATTCGCACTTTGATTCGTAATAAAAAAAATCTTGTTGTGGATTCCATTGAGAGTGATGTCATAACAAAAGCTGAAGCAATAGCGTGGAAAGAAGAAACAGAAATTGTCCCTGTTTCCAAAATTGTTCGCTCAGGTCAAGTATTGCATGTAAAAGGAAATCTATTGTTAATTGGAGATGTCAATCCAGGCGGAACGGTTATCGCTGGGGGAAATATTTTTGTCGTTGGATCATTACGAGGAATTGCGCATGCTGGATATTATGGGGATACAGATGCTGTCATTGCAGCATCTGTTATGAATCCAATGCAACTTCGAATTAGTGATGTGACAATGCGGGCTCCGGAAGAGAAAGAAGACGGAGCAGAGGCGGCGGAATGTGCGTATATTGATGAGAACAATCACATTGTTGTCGATCGCCTGCAACTTCTCACTCATCTTAGACCTAATTTAACAAAGTTAGAAAGGGGAATTGTATAGCTGTGGGAGAGGCAATAGTAATTACATCTGGAAAAGGCGGGGTAGGAAAGACTACAACGTCTGCAAACATTGGTACAGCCTTAGCATTATCCGGGAAAAAAGTATGTTTAATTGATACGGATATTGGTCTAAGAAACTTAGACGTAGTAATGGGGCTAGAAAATCGTATTGTATTTGATCTTGTTGATGTCGTCGAAGGTCGTTGTCGTTTACCTCAGGCTCTTATAAAAGATAAGCGCTTTGATGAACTTTATTTATTACCTGCAGCACAAACGAGCGATAAGTCAGCGGTAACACCTGAACAAATGGATGAGTTAATACAACTATTACGTCAAGATTATGACTATGATTACATATTAATTGATTGTCCTGCTGGTATTGAGCAGGGATTCAAAAACGCGGTGGCAGGTGCGGACAAAGCGATTGTTGTAACGACGCCTGAAGTATCTTCTATGCGTGATGCAGACCGTATTATTGGGCTTTTAGAAAAAGAAGATATCGAACCACCAAAACTTGTTATTAACCGTGTGCGTAGCCATATGCTACATGAGCAAGATATGCTAGATGTAGATGAAATTGTACGTACACTTTCAATTGAGTTGCTCGGAGTTGTCGAGGATGATGATGAAGTTATTCGTGCTACAAATACAGGTGAACCTGTAGCATTGCAGCCGAATGGAAAAGCATCATTAGCTTATCGGAATATTGCAAGACGTTTGCTAGGTGAATCTGTCCCTTTACAAGCGTTTGGGCAAGAAAAAGTATCTGTTTTTACAAAGATGAAAAATTTCTTTGGAATTCGTTAAAAGCACTTCGCATGTATGCGAGGTGCTTTCTTTTTTATTCTCATGAATATCTTCCTCTTAGGGTTCATACATATGTACAAACTGTATAAAGTTTGGAAAATAGAGAACTTTTATTTTCCTTGCTATTTGCGGAGGAAATAATCAGTAGGGAAGATAGTTTCACTTTACTTGCCTCTTGCAAGAAGAGGTGGCAAAAGGAAGGGGACAGGATGAAGAATAGACGTGTAGAAGAGATTAAAAAACGGATTGCAAAGAGAAAAGAAGAACAAGAGAGACTCGAGGAAGAACAGTATTTTTCTGAAGGAAACTTTGATGGAGAAACGATGTTCATTGAAGAAGGTGAAAAAGAGGTGCATCCTCTTTTTCGAAAGGAAGTATTTTTATTTAAATTTTTATTAGCGGCGATTCTCGTTCTCTCGGTAGCCATTTTATTTAAAAATGCACCAGCTTCTTTTGATGGAGCAAGAACGGTTGTAAAACAAGTTATGCAAGAGGAATTTCAGTTTGCTACTGTATCCAAGTGGTACGAAAATCAATTTGGAAAACCGCTCGCTTTTCTACCTGCAAATGAAAAGAAGCAAGGCATACAGCAAAAAGATTATGCAGTTCCGGCTTCAGGGAAAGTTATGCAAAGTTTTCAAAAAGATGGCCAAGGTGTATTTGTACAAACAGCCGCGAATACAACTGTTGAATCGGTAAATGAAGGGGTTGTTATTTTCGCTGGTAAGAAAGAGGGGTTTGGGAATATAGTTGAGATCCAGCATGCAGATGGTACGGAATCATGGTATGGAAATTTAGGTGAGGCATATGTAAAATTATATGATTATGTTGAAAAGAAACAAAAGGTTGGAACAGTTGGGACCAATGCGGATAACAAGAATGGCAAGTTCTATTTTGCAATTAAAAAGAATGAAAAATTTATCGATCCGATTCAGGTGATTTCATTTGAATAAATATAGTGAAGTATTGTCAAAAATTACAGTGCATCCACTGTTTTGGGGAATTATAGCTATTGGGATTTTTACGGCGCGTTTTAAAGAATTACTACTTTTATTTTGTATCGTTTTGATTCATGAGCTTGGGCACGCCTTCGCAGCTGCTCATTATAAATGGAGAATCAAGCAAATACAACTTTTGCCGTTTGGCGGGGTGGCAGAGCTTGAGGAACATGGGAATAAGCCGTTAAAGGAAGAATTAATCGTTGTAATAGCAGGACCTATTCAACATGTATGGATGATTGGGCTAGCTTATGTTTTGGCTAGGGCAGGATGGTTTAGTGAGGAACTTTATCATTTCTTTGTATGGAACAATTTAATGATTCTAGGGTTTAATTTACTACCAATTTGGCCACTAGATGGTGGAAAAGTATTGTTTAATGTTTTATCACATCAATTTCCTTATTTACAAGCGCATGAGAAAATGATGAAAATATCATGTGTTTTTTTTAGTGTAATATTAGGTTGGCAACTGTTTTGGAATAGTAATAGTATTATGATGTGGGTGCTGCTTCTGTTTTTAGCTATTTCTTTATATCAAGAATGGAAGCAACGGCGCTATGCGTTTATGCGTTTTTTACTAGAACGTTATTATGGAAACAAGCGAGATATTGAAAAGATTGCTCCAATTGAAGTGCGAACTGAGGATCGATTATACACGATTTTCACAAAGTTTCGGAGAGGGTATAAGCACTCGATTATCGTTCATGGTAAATATAAAGAGCATTATACATTAGACGAAAACGAATTGCTTTATGCTTATTTTACCGAAAAACGAACTACTTCATCTGTGGAAGAGTTAATCGGTTAGTGTTGACGAGGACACTAACCTTTTATATTGTAAGAGGAAAAGAAAATGAAAAAGTGAGGAAAGTATTTTGAAGACGTTATACATCAACTATACTGGTTCGGAAAAACGGGTTGCTGTAGAAGAAAAACAAAAGATTGTTGAGCTTTTATGGCAACGAAATCAAGAGCAAGAGATTGTTGGGCATATTTATGTGGGACGTGTCGTACGAACGATTGCTGGGATGAATGCAGCGTTTGTAAATATCGGTTTAGAAAAACATGCCTATCTTTCATATGATGATGTTCCATCATCATATCGAGTGCACGAAGGACAAGCATTGCTCGTGCAAGTGGTAAAAGAAGCGATTGATACAAAAGGGCCAAAATTAACAGCGAATGTAGAATTTACCGGGAAATATGTCGTTTATATGCCTTATGATGAAATGCGCGCTGTTTCCCGGAAAATAAAAAATAATAAAAAACGGCAACAATTGCTTGAAATTCAAGTAGAGGGAACCGGAGGATATATTTTCCGTTCAGCTTGTGACAAAGGTGCAATTGATGAAGTGCAGATTGAAATGCAACATTTTCAAGATCTGTATAAAGAATTAAAAAGAAAAGAAGAGCATGGAAAGGCACCGTTATTACTCCATCGTCCAGCAACCTTTTTAGATCGTGTATTTAAAGAAAATCCGATTGAAACAATTGAAAAAGTAATTGTAGATACACGCAGTATAGTACCGGAATTGCAAGATAAAGTAGGAAAAGAAAAGGTTTCGTTTTACAATGAAACAACTTCTATGTTCATTCACTATGGTGTGGAGCGTGAGATTGAAAAAGCACTGCAAAAAATAGTGTGGTTATCAAACGGTTCTTATTTAATTATTGAGCAAATGGAGACAATGACGGTAATTGATGTGAACACCGGTAAATTTACTGGAAAGCAGAATTTGCAAGATACGGTATTACGGACGAATGAAATAGCTGCGGAAGAAATTGCTCGTCAATTAAGACTGCGTGATATTGGTGGTATGATTTTAATTGACTTCATTAATATGAAAAAAGAAGAAAATAAAGAAAAAGTAAGAGAGAGGCTCATTTCCTCATTACAAAGGGATCGTACATATACACGTGTTCTTAGATTTACAGAGCTCGGTATTTTAGAAATGACACGTAAGCGAAAAAAACACTCGCTCCGTGATGTATTATTAGACGATTGCTCAGCGTGCCAGGCGACAGGATATGTAAAGTCCCATGAATCAATTGCATACGAGCTAGAAAGAGAACTTGTTACATATAGTAGTTCGGAGGACGAGGCGGTATTAATTGCAGCTTCAAAAGAAGTACAAAAAATATTTTTACAAAAAGAATTGCAAAAAAATATACCGTTCCAAGTTTATTTCACAGATGAAGAAGCTGAGAAATATGCAATTATTCGATTTGGAACGAGGCAAGAAATGATGCTGCGTAAAAATAGTTAGCAGAACATTTATTGACAATAGTCAACGTTTCGTGATAACATCTTTATGTTATAGTTTATAGCACCTAAACTGCTATATGCTACAACCGCACAAGACAGGTTCCAAAAAGGCATTTTATGTCTACCTCGTTTTGGCGAGTCTTAGTAATTATGAGGAGGTGCAAGTATGTACGCAATTATCGAAACAGGTGGAAAACAAATTAAAGTTGAAGCTGGTCAAGAAATCTACATTGAAAAATTAGATGCTGAAGCTGGTGAAACTGTTACTTTTGACAAAGTTCTTTTCGTTGGTGGCGAAAACGTGAAAGTTGGTAGCCCAGTTGTAGAAGGTGCAACAGTTACTGCGAAAGTTGAAAAACAAGGTCGCGCTAAGAAAATCATCGTTTTCAAATACAAAGCGAAAAAGAACAATCGTAAGAAACAAGGTCATCGTCAACCTTACACTAAGCTAGTGATTGAAGCAATCAACGCTTAATTCTGGTTAAGATGATTAAAATTACGATAAGTCGCACGAAATTAGGAAGTATCCAATCATTTAAAATGACTGGGCATGCCGATTATGCACCACATGGACAAGACCTTGTCTGTGCTGGAACAACTGCGGTCGTGTTTGGATCTATAAATGCAGTGGAAGTACTTTGTAATGTGCAAGCAACTATTGAGCTCGGAAGTGATGGTGGATTCTTAACGTATGAGTTGCCTAATGATTTAGATGCTCATACAGCAGAGAAAGCTCAAACGCTTTTAGAAGGATTGGTTGTTTCGCTTAAGACGATTGAACTTGATTACGGAAAGTATATCCGTTTAATAGAAAAAATGCAGGAGGTGTAACGTATGTTAAGATTAGATCTTCAGTTTTTCGCATCTAAGAAAGGTGTAGGTAGTACAAAGAACGGTCGGGACTCTCAGTCAAAACGTCTTGGTGCTAAACGCGCAGATGGTCAAACGGTTTCAGGTGGTTCAATTCTTTACCGTCAACGCGGTACAAAAATTTATCCAGGTGTTAACGTTGGTCGTGGTGGCGATGACACTTTATACGCGAAAGTTGACGGCGTAGTACGCTTCGAGCGTCTTGGCCGTGACCGCAAACAAGTGAGCGTATATCCTGTTGCTCAAGAAGCATAAGAAACTCACGGAAAACTCTAACCTGAGTGCAGGTTAGAGTTTTTCTATATTAAGGGGTATCTGGATGAATAAAAAATGGACAATTATAGATGCGTTGAGCCATTCTAGGCATGATTGGCTCAATCGTATGCAGATGATTAAAGGAAACCTCTCCCTTGGAAGAGTGGAAGAGATTCATGGGCTCATCGATCGTTTTGTCCAAGAAGCGAGACAAGAATCCAATCTGATGGGGCTATCGATGCCTTTATTTTCAGAATGGATTTTAACATATAATTGGAAACAGCAGCCGTGCTTATTGGAGTACGAAGTATTAGGGAAATTACATAACTTATCTCATTACGATGAAGAAGTGTGTACGTGGACGAATGAATTTTTCTCAATGCTTCAGCATAGTTTAGACGTTTATGTTGAAAATTATGTTTGTATCACAATTGAATGTGACGCGGAGAATGCTCGTTTCTTTTTTGATTTTCGTGGCAAGCTAACGAATGTAGAAGAACTACAAACGTGGCTTACAAACCAAAACAATGAATCGTATTTCATTTCTTATACAGTGCGAGATGATGAAATCTCGGTTATATTACAACCAATCGAAAAAAGTGTGGTGAAATAATGTTTGTAGATCAGGTCAAGATATATGTAAAAGGCGGCGACGGTGGAAACGGAATGGTTGCGTATCGTCGTGAGAAGTATGTTCCAAAGGGTGGCCCAGCAGGTGGCGATGGCGGTAAAGGTGCAGATGTTGTTTTCGTTGTTGACGAAGGCTTACGTACATTAATGGACTTCCGCTACCAACGTCATTTCAAAGCTGATCGCGGTCAACACGGGATGAGCAAAGGGCAACATGGCCGTAAAGCTGACGATTTAATCGTAAAGGTTCCACCAGGAACAGTTGTAAAAGATGAGGAAACTGGTCAAATTCTTGCGGATTTAGTAACGCATGAGCAATCAGCTGTTATTGCAAGAGGTGGTCGTGGTGGCCGTGGTAACTCACGTTTTGCAACACCGACGAACCCAGCACCAGAAATCGCTGAGAACGGGGAACCAGGTCAAGAACGTGATGTAATCTTAGAATTAAAAGTATTAGCGGATGTTGGACTTGTTGGATTCCCAAGCGTAGGTAAATCAACATTATTATCCGTTGTATCATCAGCACGTCCGAAAATTGCAGAATATCACTTTACAACAATCGTTCCAAACCTTGGTGTTGTTGAAACTGGTGATAACCGCAGCTTCGTTATGGCTGACCTTCCTGGATTAATCGAAGGAGCACATGCGGGCGTTGGACTTGGACACCAATTCTTACGTCATATCGAACGTACACGTGTTATCGTGCATGTTATTGATATGTCTGGTTTAGAAGGCCGTGATCCATATGAGGATTATGTTACAATCAATGCTGAATTAAAAGAGTACAATCTGCGTTTAACAGAGCGTCCACAAGTTGTTGTTGCAAACAAAATGGATATGCCAGATGCAGAGGAAAACTTACAAGCATTTAAAGAGAAAGTAGGAGACGAAGTTCAAATCTTCCCAATCTCTGCCGTAACAAAACAAGGTGTTCGTGATCTATTATTTGAAGTAGCAAACTTAGTGGAAACAACACCAGAATTCCCAGTACATGATGTTGTAGACGAATCTGAAGCAAGTGTAATGTACAAATTTGAATCTGAAGGATCTAAGTTTGAAATTACACGCGAAAGTGACGGTACATTTGTCATTTCTGGTTATGATATTGAGAAAACATTCAAGATGACAGACTTCTCACGTGATGAATCTGTACGTCGTTTCGCTCGTCAAATGCGCGGAATGGGTATTGATGAAGCTCTTCGTGCACGCGGTGCAAAAGATGGTGACATTGTAAAAATTCTTGAATATCAATTCGAATTTATCGATTAAGACTGCCAAAATACGGCAGTCTTTTTTATAATCGAGAAAGGAGTGTAAATAAAGCGATAGAAATACAGATTGGAAAACCGATAGAAAGCTTAATTTTTAGGTGGGAGAGAGGATCTGGTCGAGCGTAGAAGCGGTCAGTGCCTTTTTGAGCCCCATGCCATGTGAGAACAGAGGGAGAAAAAGAGTGGGGATTTCCTCTTGTTTTCAAGGCCGCAATTTGTATGTTAGAAGTCAAAGCGATAGAAATACAGATTGAAAAACCGTTAGAAAGCCTAATCTTTAGGTGGGAGAGAGGATCTGGTCGAGCGTAGAAACGGTCAGATCCTTTTTCTGCCCCATGCCAAGTTAAAACAAAAGGAGAAAGCAAGTAGAGGTCATCTTTTGTTTTTCATAGCCATGACTTATACGTTGGAAAATCAAAATAGATATTCATTTTTAAATTCAGAAGAATGAAAGAAATAGTCACTCCGTAGTAAGAAACAAGGGAGAGGGAGTATATGTATAAAATATTAATTGTAGAAGATGACGAAAAGATTGCTGGGATATTAGAAGAACATTTAGAGAAGTATGGCTATCAATCATTTCGAGTGGCAGATTTACGCCATATAAAAGATGAATTTGTGAAAGTGAATCCACATTTAGTTTTACTCGATATTAATCTCCCGTACTTTGATGGTTTTTACTGGTGTCGTCAAATTCGAACTGTATCTAATGCACCAATCATTTTTGTCTCTGCACGAACCGGAGAAATGGATCAGGTCATGGCAATTGAAAACGGTGGTGACGATTATATTGCAAAGCCATTCCATTTAGATATTGTTATGGCGAAAGTAAAAAGCGCCTTGCGTCGTGGATACGGTGAGTATGCTTCATCGGCAGAAAGCGATTGCTTTGGTGTGAGGGGATTGCTGCTATTTCCATCACAACATACAGTTGAGTGGCAAGGGAAACAAATAGAGCTCACAAAAAATGAATTTTATTTATTAGAGTGTTTAATGAAGCAGGCAAATCAATATGTAACGCGTGAGGAGCTCTTAGAGGCATTATGGGATGAACTAGCATTCGTTGATGATAATACATTAACAGTGAACGTAAAGCGTGTCCGAAAGAAGCTAGAGGAGCTTGGGATTGTAAATGCAATCGTAACAAAGCGGGGATACGGTTACGCACTTCTTACAGAGTGGGGAGATGGGCATGAAGCTTAAGGGTTACCTCATTGATCGTTTTCCTTTAATTGTTTCATATATTGTGAGCCTTTGCTTATTTGGACTTGTATTACAACTACAAGGACTTTTAGAGAAACGATCGATACAGTGGAGTACATGGTTGTATGGCCTTTTACTAGCGACTATCGTATTTATTATATACCTGATTTACGATTATCGAAAACGCAGCGTGTTTTTAAACAGAATCGAACGATACATTGCTGGAGGACATACGTTACATGACTCTTTATTAATTGATGCTTCCTATACGGCTGAACAAGAAATGATTGTAGAAGCATTCATTTTGCTTAGACAGCAATATATGAATGAGGTTCACCAGCAGCATGCGAAAGATCAACAGCAAATGATCTTTATGAACCAATGGATTCACCAAATGAAAACACCAGTTTCAGTGATTGAATTACTGTTGCAGAAATTTGGTAAAGCGCATCGCGAAGCAAGAGAAACGGTTGAAAGTATTCGTGAAGAAAATAATCGTATTTTACATGGTTTAGATTTAGCGTTACATATGGCAAGGTTAGAACAGTTTGCAAAAGATTACAAAGTGGAGGTAGTAAATGTACTAGAGGTTGTTCGAGAGGTTATTAACCAAAATCGAAAATTTTTCATTCAATCTTCTGTATATCCGAAAGTAATGTTTGAAGAAGAAACGTGTACAATCGCTTCCGATCGAAAATGGATTAGTATTGCAATCAATCAAATTGTTATGAATGCAATTAAATACACAAAAATCTCGCAAGTGGATAAGAAAGAAATTCAGTTTCAAATAGAGGAGAAGGAACAGACAGTTTTATTACATATTTGTGATACTGGAATTGGTATTCCAAAGCAAGACATCAAACGAGTTTTTGAACCATTCTTTACAGGAACAAATGGAAGAAAAACAAGAGAAGCAACAGGAATGGGATTATATATTACAAAGGAAATTTGTGATAATCTTCATCACGGAATTTACGTGCAATCAACCGAAGGAGAAAGTACAACATTTACATTCCAATTTGCAAAAGATGAAGAATATCATGCATTGATGAGAAAAATGACAAAATTGTAAGATAACAAACGGTTTTGTAAGGAAAATCACTCGTTTCTTTTTCTTATTTTTCTTATAGTAAATGTAAGAAGAAAGCACATAGGGGGATTTAGAAATGAGTGTTCTTGAAGTAAAAGGTTTAACGAAGGTGTATCAATCAAAAGGATCAGTGGCAACGACTGCTTTACACGATATAAATTTTAAAATTGAAGAAGGCGAATTTGTAGGTATTATGGGTCCTTCAGGAAGTGGGAAAACAACACTTCTAAATTTATTAGCAACAATTGATAAGCAAACTTCAGGCCATGTTTATGTGAATGGTGAAGAGATTAGTCAAATGCGTGCTACAAAACTAGCGGAATTTCGCCGTACACATTTAGGGTTCATCTTCCAAGACTTTAACTTACTTGATACGTTATCGATTAAAGAAAATATTATTTTGCCATTAGTTATGGCGAAGCGCCCTGTAAAAGAAATTGATACGAAAGTACTTGAAATTGCGAAGTTTTTAAATATCGAAGGAATTTTAAATAAAAAAGTATATGAAGTATCGGGTGGACAACAACAACGTGCGGCAGCTGCACGAGCAATTATTCATGAACCGACATTAATTTTAGCAGATGAGCCAACTGGGAATTTAGATTCTAAGTCTGCGAAATCTTTAATGGGCGCACTGCAAGATTTACATGAACAGAAAAAAGTAACAATTGCCATGGTAACACATGATCCAGTAGCAGCTAGTTATTGCGAACGTATTCTCTTTATACGCGATGGAGAAATTTTCTCAGAAATTCATAAAGGAAAAACAAAGCAAGCCTTTTTCCAAGAAATTTTAGATGTACTTGCGATGCTAGGGGGGGGAATATCATGAACTTTCGCCAGCTCGCGCTTAATAATGTAAAAGGAAATTGGCGTAATTATAAAGCTTTTCTTATTAGTAGTTGTTTATCAATCTTAGTATTTTTCATGTACGCTTCCTTCATTTATCATCCAGATGTAGTGAGCGGAAACATTAGCATGAAGACGATGGTTACAAAAGGGCTAGAATCAATGAACTATATCATTGTCATCTTTTCAGCACTATTTATTTTATATGCTAACTCAACGTTTTTACGAGCGAGAAAAAAGGAGTTTGGTTTATTAACATTAATAGGTGGAACAAAAGCGCAGCTTGGTCGTATGATTATACTAGAGCAAATGATTTTAGGTGTAATCGCAATTGTAGTAGGGATCGCTCTTGGTATGCTTTGTTCAAAGCTCTTCTTTCAAGCTTTAAGTGTATTACTTGGTGTAGATAAAACACTTCCACTTGTATGGAATGGAAAAGCAGTTCTGATTACAGCTAGTGTATACTTCGTTCTCTTTTTCATCCTATCATTATTCGGTCTTTGGACGGTCGGTCGTTTGCAAATTATTGATTTATTAAGAGAAGCAAGAAAACAAAAAGTAGAGCCTTTCGCATTTACATGGCTATGTGTAGTCGGGATATTATGTATTATTGTCGCGTATGTACTTTGTTTCCAAGTTACGCTTATGAATTTCGTTATGCTATTTTTACCGATTGTAGGACTGACAATTGGAGGAACGTACTTACTATTTACGCAAGGTAGCACTGTTGTATTAAAGGTGTTACAAAAACGAAAAAAATCTTTTTATACATATCCCAATATGTTTGTACTTAGTAATCTTATTTATAAAATGAAAGATAATGCTCGTTTTCTCTTTGTTATATCCATTATTACAGCTGTTGTTTCTTCCGCGGTTGGTACACTGTATGTATTCTTTGAAGATATGAGTTATAAAACAGTAGCTAGTACGCCGCATGCTATTTCATATGAGGAAAAGGGAGTAAATACACATAACATCATTAGTGAAGAGAAAATGCAAGAGTTATTGAAAAATCATGGGTTTGAAGATGCACGAAAAGTAACATATGTAAAACTTCCAGCAACACAGAAAATAGAGGGGTTGAATGGCAATCATGAGATGCCTTTAGGTATTATCTCAGAAAAAGAATATAATGCAGAAGCACGTAAGCAAAAGAAAGAGGAAGTTCATAATGCACCAGAAAGCGCAACGATGGTTTTAATTGATATGATGAATGACTTTGTGAAGTTAGATCGTACAAAACCATTTGAGTTCACGCTGAACGGACAAAAACAATCTATTAAGCTAAATGATCCAATTTCACAATCTGTTTTTAACGATGAAGGGTACCTTATTGTTAATGATCAAGACTTTGTGAAATATGCAAAGGTTGTATCAGATGAAGAAAAGACAAAATATTACGGATATTATATTGGAGACTGGAAAGGAACAGAGAATCTTGTAGTAGACTTGAAAAAAGAAATTGCACAAGAACAACAACAGAATTTCCATAATTCAGTTCTTACTTATAAAGCAATAAAGGAACAAGGGGCAATTACAATGTTCATCGGTTTCTTTGTAGCAGTACTATTTTTCTTCTTTGCTTGCAGCATGACATACTTTAAATGGTTTAATGATAAAGAACAAGATCGTATTCAATTTAAGTCATTAAAGAGAATCGGTATGACAGATAAAGAAATTCATAAAATTGCTATTCGCCAAATGGGAGTCATTTTCTTTATTCCAATTCTCATTGGTACATTGCATAGCGGATTTGCTCTTCATACATTAGGGAAAATGCTTTATTTAGATTTATGGAAATCAGGTGCGATTGTTATTGGAGCATATATTGTAGCTTCGGCAATTTACTTTATGATTGCACAAAGAGGATATTTAAAACACGTAAAAAGCTAGGGAAACCTCTAGCTTTTTACGTGTGTAACAGGTTACAGGGGGAATGCAGATGAATGTCAGGCAGCTAGCGATACAAAATATAAGGGGGAATTGGCGGAGTTATAAAGCATTTCTATTAAGTAGCTCTTTTTCTGTAGCAGTTTTTTATATGTATACATCTTTTGTTCATCATCCGGAAGTTGCACACAGTAATGTCCACATTGGAATTCGATCAGGTTTACAAGGGTGTAGTTATCTTATTCTTATGTTCTCGGCACTGTTTATGTTAAGTTCTAATGCTACTTTTCTTGATGCGAGAAAGAAAGAATTAGGATTGCTTAAATTAATGGGATCTACAAATGCTAGAATCTCAATTCTACTATTCTTAGAACAGGCTGTAGTGGGCTTGGTATCAACTTGTATTGGGATTGGGATTGGGATGTTATTTTCAAATTTATTTTTAATGACATTAAGTGTACTCTTAGATTTAGAGAATAGGATTTATTTCATCTTTCAAATAAAACCATTCTTGATTACCGTTGTTGTATATGCAATTCTGTTTTTTTCTTTAGCACTATTTAGTTTGTGGAATGTGCGGAGGTTAGAAATTGTTGATTTATTATTGGATAAGAGGAAAGGACGTAGAGTTTTTAAAGTAGGGAAATGGCGATTTGGTTTAGGGATTATTTTACTTTTATGTGGATATACCTTTGCGGTAAAGGTAACGCTAGGAGAGTTATTTCTCTACTTTTATCCAATCCTTAGTACTGTAATTATAGGAACTTATTTTTTATTTACTCAAGGCAGTTTATTTGTTTTGAAAGGACTTCAAAAACAGAAGAATATCTATTATACATATCCAAATCTATTTGTGCTTCGCAGCCTTGAGCATAAATTGAAAGATCATGCGAAGTTTTTATTTTCCATTTCTATTTTGACAGCAACAGTTATTACAGCAACAGGGACTGCATATGCATATTTTTCTGACCTTCCCAAAAGCGCTATGTTTTCATTTCCTCATGAAATTTCCTATACAGAAAAAGGAATAGAATCTCATGAGGTGATTTCTCCCGATGAGCTCTTAGCACTATTTGAAAAATATGGTTATGAAAATGTAGAGAAAGTACAGTTTATCGGATTACCAGGAAAGTTTATTACAACACATGACGGACGTCTGTTTCCGATTACTGTTATTTCACAAACGGATTATAACAAAGAAGCAAAGAAGCAAGGAAAAAGCATGGTAAACAATAAAAAAGGTTATGGCACATTTATAAACCCAATGGCTTTTGATGGTCAGGATGTGTATAACAAGGAAATATTCTATTTTCAAATGTTAGGAGTACCATATCAAATTAAATTGCATGAATCTAAATCAGATATGGTTTTTAATGGAGATGGCGCTGGGCACCATAATCAATTATTAGTTGTACGGGATGAACAGTTTAAACAATGGGAGATTGTTATTCCTAATCATGAAAAATATGTATATTATGGTTATAATATTCCAAATTGGCAGGAGCAAAAAAAATTCGCGTTAGAAGTGAGGGGAAAAGTGTCTCCAGATTATTCTTCTTCGATGAGAAATAAGATCAGTATATATATCCAATTTAAGGAAGGGGGAGCAGTGTTATTATTTATCGGATCATTTATTAGTATTCTCTTTTTCTTAGCAACTTGCAGTATGACATATTTTAAATGGTTTTCAGATATTGAGCAGGATCGTAAAGAGTATCAGTCTTTAATGAAAATAGGGATGGAGAAAGGAGAAATAAAACGGATTGTTAGACGGCAAATGGGGAGTTTATTTTTTATTCCTATTGTGGTCGGTATAGTGCATAGTATATTTGCTTTCTATGCATTGAGTAATTTAATGGAAATGAATGTGTTATTTACAAGTATAAAGATCATCGGTATATATTGTGCAGCAACAGCTATCTATTTCTTCTTCGCTCAAAAAGAATATATGAAACATATAGACTAGCAAACGCTAGTCTTTTTAAAATATTCAAAATTCACATAGAAAAATAAAAATATTCATGGTATAACAGTAAGAAAACGAAAAAGAGGGGAAAAGACGATGATTCGAGTTGGCTATTTAGGACCAGAAGCAACATTTACAAATATGGCGGTGAGTCGTTTTTTTCCGGAGGCAGAGCATGTGCCGTATCGCACGATTCCTGATTGCATGGATGCTGCAGCAAATGGAAATGTAGACTTTGCAGTTGTACCGTTAGAGAATGCGATTGAAGGTTCTGTTAATATTACTGTTGATTATCTTGTGCATGAGCAGCCGCTCTTCATTGTAGGAGAAATTACAGTGCCTATTCAGCAACATTTACTTGTGCATCCAGATTATGAAGAGGTGTGGAAAGAAGTATATGCAGTTCATTCTCATCCGCATGCGATTGCGCAATGTCATAGGTTTTTAAATGAAGAATTAAAAGGTGTAACGGTTCGGGATATGACTTCCACAAGTGCAGCGGCGCAATATGTGAAAGAACATCCGGAAGAAAGGATCGCTGCAATTGCAAATGAAGCGGCAGCAGAGAAGTATGATTTAGCAATTGTGCAGCGTAATATTCATACGCATAAAAATAACCATACACGTTTCCTCGTGTTACATAAAAAACAGCGGGCACTACTACCGAAAAACGGTGAGAACCGCGGGGAGAAAACGACACTTATGATAACGTTACCTGCTGATTATGCAGGAGCACTTTATCAAGTATTATCAGCTTTCGCATGGAGAAAATTAAATTTATCGAAAATCGAATCTCGTCCAATGAAAACGGGACTTGGTAATTACTTTTTCTTAATTGATGTGGATAAGACATATGATGATGTGTTGTTGCCAGGAGTAACAATGGAGCTTGAGGCACTTGGTTTTTCTGTGACGGTGCTGGGGAGTTATTCGTCTTATTGGTTGTAAACAAAAATAAACCTCATTGCATATGCAGTGAGGTTTATTTCAATTTTGCTAAGCGATCTACTAATTGCTCGCGCCAAGCTTCTGCTAGTTCTGGAACAGCAATAATTTTCTCCATTGCCTCTGTATCTTTCCGTCTATGAAAATATACTTCGTTAGAAAACAGAATAGAAACTTGATTTGGATGGCGCTCTAGTAGTTTCATTTGTGAGTCTTTGCGAACAACGCCTTCTTGAAGAACACGGCATAAATAGCCGGTATAACCGGTTTCTACAATGCGCGGTAAAATACCGGGGATGCCAACTCTTTTTGAGATAGTACTACACGGTATCCGGCCTTGTGTAATTTGAATGACAGCCTCACCTAATTGATATGTATCGCCGATGAAAATATCATGTTCTAACATATTTGTTACGGTAATATTTTCGCCAAATGCAGAGGGTGGGAGTGTTGTTTGAAATTCTTGTTCCCATAGCGCGTAATGTTCATACGGATAGAGACAAACAGCGCGATCAGGTCCGCCGTGAAACCTTAGGTCAGCTACACCATCTCCAAGAAATCCGTCTTTTGATAGAAAGGCTTCTTCTGTAAGCTCTTTACAGATGCCTGTTGTCATTTCTTTATTTTCTCCATATTGCATTTGTTTTGGTTTGCCAATGCTAAAGTGAACGAGTTTGATTCCCATATCATCTCTCCTTTACCAATTGATTTCAATATTATATCATTTCATAAATAAAAGCACAGAGAAGAATGAAACTCTCTGTGCTTTTATTTTAATAAACAAGAAATCCAGCGCGATCTAGCGCATCACAAGCAGCGTTTAATTTTTTTGTGGAATCTGCTTCAATTGTATGTAAGTGGATGCCATCTGTTAATTGAGATAGATAGGAAGCATTTGTATCTTCAATTTTTTGCAAATATTGTTCAACATCAAAACGATTGCTCACCATAATAGAAGCTGTTATGTCGCCGTATACAGGATGTTCTACTTTTACATCTTTAATTGTAACACCGTAGTCGACTAGCAATGTTAATTCTTGGCGTACTTCATCTGGTTTATGCTGGCAGACGATAACACGTTCAAATGTATTTTTCTTTGCTTGTGGTTTTAAATATAAATATCCTTGTGCAGTTGCGATAATTGGTTCGTTTCGCGCTTTTAGTAAGGAAATATCTTGTACGATGACTTGCCTGCTGACATTTGTTTTCTTAGATAATTCACTCCCGGATAACGGTTCGTTAGCAGCAAGGAGCCATTGTAAGATGAACTGTCTTCTTTCTTCTCCTAAAATCTTTTTCTGGTCATTTTGTTTCATTATAATTTAACACCTCTATAAAATTGATTTCCTATTGTGCATAGTGCATGAATGGTTGTATCAATATGTTCTTTCGTTGTATGACGTCCAAATGAAAAGCGGACATACTGTTTTGCCTCTTCATACGTTTTTCCAATTGCAAGCATTGTTTTTGAAGGTTCTTGTTTGCCGACTTGACATGCGCTTCCTGTTGAAATGGCAATGCCATGGCGATTGCATTCTAACATCGTGTACTGACCTTCTATTCCCTTTATTGTAACCCCAATAATATGAGGTAAACAAGAAGTAGAATGTCCTTCTACTTGAATTTCAAGGGGACTTGCTTGTAATTGTTCTGTAAAATAGGATCGTAATTGCTCAAAACGAGCGCGTTCTTCTTCACGATCGTCCAATATATGCTCTGCTGCTGTCAGAAACGAAGCGATACCGGGAGTGTTAACTGTACCAGGGCGAAATCCTTTTTCGTGAGATGTCCCTGGGAAGACTGGTTCCCAGCGAACTTTTGGGTTTATATAGCAAGCTCCGACACCCTTTGGTCCGTAAATTTTATGTGCGGAAACAGAAAGGCTATCAATTTGCATCGTTGTGACATCAATTGGGAGCTTACCAAATGTTTGTACACAATCTGTATGAAATAAAATATGGTGTTTTTTTAGTAGTGCTCCAATTTCTGAGATAGGTTGAACGGTTCCAATTTCAGAATTACCGTGCTGAATACTTGCTAAAACTGTATCGTCTGTAATTGCTGCTTCTAAAGCCTTAAGGTTAATAAGTCCGCATGAATCCACAGGAATTTCCGTGATTGTATATCCTTGCTTTGTTAATGACTGAAAGTAGCTGCGAATCGATACGTGCTCCATCGGTGTTGTAAGTATGTGCTTGCCGCTTTTTGCATTTAAGAGCGACTGGATTGCAAGATAATTAGATTCAGAACCACCGCTTGTGAAAAATACGCCTTGTTCTTTTCCTTTAATCATTTGTGCAAATGCTCCCCTGCAAACTTGTAGTAAAGACGAAGCTGTCCCTCCGATATTGTGTAAACTTTGTTCATTACCGAAGTATTGCTGTGCTGCTTTCGTATATGTGTCAATCGCTTCTTTGCTCATTGGTGTTGTAGCTGCATAGTCAAGATATATCATAATGTATAGTCCTCTCTATAGTAGAGTTACATTCGTTTTTTTATTTTAAAGTATATAAATTCAAATTAAAAACCCGACATAAACCCTTTCTTTTTAGGTGGGAGAGAGCATCTGGCCATGCATAGAAGCGGTCAGATCCTCTTCCTGCCCCATGCCAAGTAAAAACAGAGAGAGAAAATGAGTGTAAGTCCCCTTTTCTTCTTCATAGCAGCGATTTATATGTCGAAAAAATAAAATGGATTTATATAGCATGAGAATTTCGTTAAACTCCTTGGTGAAAATATTACTTTCTAAAAAACTCTTGTCATTATTTTAAAACTATGTAAATATAGGTGTCAAGACAGTTGAAAAGTGTAAACTAGGAGGCAATGATCATGCCAAGTGCAGATGTCTTAATTATCGGAAGTGGTGTTGCAGCACTTAGTGTTGCGAAAGAGATTTGTCACGAAAAGAATGTGATGATTATCACAAAGAAAACAGGCCGCAATAACAATACGCATTTAGCGCAGGGCGGAATTGCAGCAGCTGTAGCTACATATGACAATGCGAATGATCATTACGAAGATACAATAGCGGCCGGTTGTGGCTATAACAATGAAGAAGCAGTTCGATATTTAGTGGAAGAAGGGCCGAAAGAGATTCGTAAGCTCATTGCAAATGGGGTGGAATTTGATGGAGATGAAAACAGACCCCATCTTGGAAAAGAAGGTGCGCATCGAAAACGACGTATTTTACATGCTGGTGGAGATGCAACAGGACGCATTTTATTAGAGCATTTGGTTCAGGAAGTCGCTCCGTACGTTACAGTAGTGGAGCGAGAAATGGTGCTCGATTTAATTATAGAAAATGATACATGTAAGGGTGTTTTGACCCGTGATAGCGAAGGAAATATACATCGTTACTATGCTGAACATATTGTATTAGCTACAGGCGGTGTTGGAGGGGTGTATGCATTTACGTCTAACGACGAGACGATTACAGGTGACGGACTCGCGATGGTATACAGAGCTGGTGGCGAACTTGTTGATTTAGAATTTGTGCAATTTCATCCAACGATGCTATATGTAGGCGGACGTTGCTGTGGACTTGTTTCAGAAGCGGTACGGGGTGAAGGAGCTGTTCTGTTAAATGAAAAAGGACAGCGTTTTATGCTGGATGTACATCCACAACATGATCTTGCACCGCGTGACGTAGTGGCACGTGCGATTCATGAACAGTTTCTTGCAGGTGAAAGTGTATACTTGGATATTTCTTCTATTCAAAACTTTGAAGAACGTTTTCCTACTGTATTGGCATTATGCAAAAAGAATAGTATAGATGTAAAAAAAAATAGAATTCCAGTTGTTCCTGGTGCTCATTTTCATATGGGTGGCATTAAAACGAATTGTGATGGAGAAACATCTATTCCGCATTTATATGCTGTAGGTGAAGTAGCTTGTAACGGTGTGCATGGTGCAAATCGATTAGCGAGCAACTCATTGTTAGAAGGGCTTGTGTTTGGAAAACGAATGGGAACACATATTTTAGCTCATCCGGTACAAGAAAAGATAAATAATAGCGAAGAAATACATGGAATATCAAGAGTTCCTCAGTTACCTACGAAAAAAGAAATACAAAAACATATGATGACGTACGTAGGAATTGTACGAACAGAAAAGAGTTTATTATATGCGAAGCAATGGTTTGAAAATTATCGTGTACAAAGTGTTCGAATGCAATATGAAGCTTTTACAAATGAAGATATAACAATTATAAATATGCTAACAGTTTGTCAGCTCATTACAGAAGCGGCACTGCAAAGAAAAGAGAGCATAGGTGGTCATTATCGTGGTGATTATCCAAGACGAAATCAAGTAACGAAAAAAATTATTCTTGCTAATAGAAAATTACAACTTGTGTAATGAGGGGAAGAGGGATTGTATGAACGCGTTAAAGGTAAGAAAAGCATTAGAAAGTTTTTTTCTGGAAGATATTGGGGAAAAAGATGTAACATCTCAGCTTATTTTTCCTGATAATTTAAGGGCAAAGGGAACGTTCCTTGCGAAAGAAACGGGGGTATTCGTAGGGACAGCAGTAATTGAACAAGGATTTCGATTATTAGATGACAGCATTCAAATTACACTTCATAAAAAAGACGGAGATTTCGTAGAAAAAGGTGAGATTTTAGCAAGTGTCGAAGGACCAATTGCATCTTTATTAACAGCGGAGCGTGTAATTTTAAATATTATTCAACGCATAAGTGGTATAGCAACGATGACGCGCAAAGCTGTTGTGGCGCTAGAAAGTGATCATACACGTATTTGTGATACGAGAAAAACGATGCCAGGGCTTCGTATGTTTGATAAATATGCGGTTGTTTGCGGAGGCGGATATAACCATCGCTTCGGATTATACGATGGTGTCATGATTAAAGATAACCATATTGCTTTTGCAGGGTCTATTACAAAAGCTGTTACATCTGTGAAAGAAAAGCTTGGGCATATGGTGAAAGTTGAAGTGGAAACGGAGACAGAAGAACAATTGCGCGAAGCGATTGCCGCAGGAGCGGATATTATTATGTTTGATAACCGTACACCAGAAGAAGTTCGTGAGTTTTCTAAAATTGTTCCAAGTACAATTGTGACAGAAGCATCCGGCGGCATTACAATTGAAAATTTATCGAACTATGGTGGAACAGGGGTAGATTACATTTCACTTGGATTATTAACACATTCTGTAAAGGCGTTAGATATTAGCTTTAATATTGAAGTTTAAGGTGAGAGGGTTAGAGGGGGAGATTACAAATGAGTATTTTAGAGAAAGTTCAGCTAATTGAAACGATGTTACCAGAGCGTTATCAAACGATGTCAGTACAAGAAATGGAAGAGCGCGTTCGTGAAATTAAAGAAAAATTAGGGGAAGCATTATTTATTCCAGGGCATCATTATCAAAAGGATGAAGTTGTTCAATTTTCAGATGCTGCGGGAGATTCATTGCAACTTGCGCAAGTAGCGGCTAGCAATAAAGCAGCGAAATATATTGTCTTTTGCGGTGTGCATTTTATGGCTGAAACAGCAGATATGTTAACGGCCGATGAACAGGTCGTTATTTTACCAGATATGCGTGCTGGCTGTTCCATGGCGGATATGGCAGATATCGAACAAACAGAACGAGCTTGGAACGAACTTACGCAGTTATTTGGGGATACGATGATTCCATTAACATATGTCAATTCTACGGCAGCTATTAAGGCATTTTGTGGACGAAATGGCGGGGCGACAGTAACATCTTCAAATGCAAAAAAAATGGTATCTTGGGCATTTACGCAAAAAGAGCGTCTTGTTTTTTTACCAGATCAACATTTAGGAAGAAATACAGCGTATGACCTAGGTATTTCATTAGATAAAATGGCGGTTTGGGATCCGCATACAGATTCATTAGAATATGATGGGAATATAGAAGATGTGAAGGTGATTTTATGGAAAGGTCATTGTTCGGTTCATCAAAATTTTACTGTGAAAAATATTGAAAGCGTACGAAAAAATCATCCTGATATGAATATTATTGTTCATCCAGAATGCTGTTATGAAGTGGTAACAGCTTCTGACTATGCAGGGTCAACAAAGTATATTATTGATATGATCGAACAAGCACCATCTGGAAGCAAATGGGCAATTGGTACAGAGATGAACTTAGTAAACCGGATTATTCATCAACACCCGGATAAAGAAATTATTTCATTAAACCCTTTTATGTGTCCTTGTTTAACGATGAATCGTATTGATTTACCACATTTATTGTGGGTGTTAGAAACGATAGAGCGTGGAGAAGAAGTCAATGTTATTCAAGTAGATAAGCAGGTGACAAAAGAAGCAGTTCTTGCCTTAAATCGTATGTTAGAGCGTGTGTAAAAGCGACGGATTTCCGTCGCTTTTTTATTAAACATAATTAGCTAATTGCAGTCATACATTGTGTTGAGGGAATCATTGTATTTTTTCATATTCGTGCAATATTGTGTATGACTAAATGGTAAGAGCAAGAGTGTTAAATTATAGAGGACAGTTTCACTTTACATTATTTTGGCTTATAGATAAGTAATACAGGAGGGGGAAAATTTGAAAATTCATATCGTGCAAAAAGGGGATACCCTTTGGAAAATTGCGAAAAAGTACGGAGTAGATTTTGAAACGTTAAAAAAGGCGAATACGCAGCTTACTAATCCCGATCTGATTATGCCAGGTATGAAAATAAAAGTGCCATCTAGCAGTGTGCATGTGAAAAAAAATATGGGTGCTGGTTCAGCTCCTCCAAAAGAATATGTAAAAGAGGTACAACAAAAAGAATTTGCAGCGACACCTACGCCGCTTGGAATAGAAGATGAAGAAGAAGCACCATATCAATCTGCGCCGATTACGCAGCAACCGGCTATGCAGCAAACGCAAAAAGAAATGCAAATGAAGCCGCAAAAAGAAATGCCCATTCAAAAAGAAAAGCCGATTCAGAAAGAAATACCTATTCAAAAAGAAGTACCTATTCAAAAGCCGCCTGTCGTTGAAAAACCAGCTGTAATTGAAAAGCCACCAGTTGTAGAAAAGGTAGAGAAACCTGTGGGAAAAGAAAGCACAAAGTTTTCAGTGAATATATTACCACAGCCGCCACAACCACCGATTAAGCCTGCAAAAGACTATAAAATTTCAGATGTAATAAAAAAAGGAAGCGAGTTAATTGCCCCGCAAATTATTAATAAGATGAAACCGAACAATATAGTGTCACCACAAACGAAAAAAGAAAATGTAAGTAATATAGTGGTGCCGCAAACGAAAAAGGAAAATGTAGGTAATATAGTTGCGCCACAAGTGCAAAAAGAAAATGTGGGCAATATAGTGTCACCACAGACGAAGAAGGAAAATGTGGGTAATATAGTGTCACCACAGACGAAGAAGGAAAATGTGGGTAATATAGTTGCACCGGATGTGACAAAAGAAAGTCTTATTATTCCACAAGTAACACCACCGAATATCATGCCAATGATGGATAAAAACCAAATGCCGAATATCATGCCTATTATTGATAAAAACCAAATGCCGAATATCATGCCTATGATGGATAATAACCAAATGCCGAATATCATGCCGATGATGGATAATAATCAAATGCCGAATATCATGCCGATGATGGATAATAATCAAATGCCGAATATCATGCCAATGCTGGATAATAACCAAAATCCCAATATAATGCCAAAGATGGATAATAATCAACCACCACCAATGATGCCGCAGCAAATACCGATGCCATATCAATCGCCAATGATGCCACAACAGTATCCATATTATCAAATGCCATATCAACAACAGCAAAATCCGTATTATCAAATGCCACATACACAAGGTATGCCAATGATGCCGCACCAAATGCCAGTGCAACATACTTCAATGCCATACCAACCGCAAGCTGGTAATAATGTTCCACAAATGATGCCAGCAGAAGAAGATTGTGGATGTGGTGAGGAAAGAAATTTATATAGTCCACAGCCAGGTGGGCCATATTATCCTAATTCTCCATATTATCCAACAGCTCAAGTCGCATATGCACCGCAGCCAGGTGCGATGAATTATCAGCAAGATCCACCAGAGATTTTTGGAGAACCACTTGCAGAAGATGAGGAGTAGAGAGAGTTGCGTTAACAATAAAGAGGTCGTGTTAGAAAATTCCTAGTGAAATATTAACAAGTGTAAAAATCTCCTTTGTTACTCACTATAAGAAGGAGCTTTTCGAGAGAGAAGTTCAACCTAACAAGGGGGGTTTTTATATTGAGTAAAAAAATTAAAATTATTGCCGCTTCTTTGTTAGTTACCAGTGCATTAGCTGCATGTGGTACACCTAAGAATAAAAGTGCGATGGATGGGCGCAATGCGAACTACAATTATGAACGTACATCTTATTATGATACACAACCATACAGAAATAATGTAGCACGTACAGATCGATATACAGATTATGTAACATATCGAAATGGAAATAGAGTTACAGATAATGTATATGATCGTCGTAATGATGTTGGATATAACTACTACCGTGATGTAAATTACCACGGTCAAATGGCAAATCCATATCCAACTCGTAACGTTACAATGAATAATTCATACATTAATAATGATGGTAAAACTGCAGAAAGAATTACAAATCGTGTTAAGGGTATGAATAATGTGGATCGTGTTTCTACAGTTGTGCGTGGAAATGATGTAGTTATTGCAGTGAAACCACGTGGTGCAGTAACAGATGAAAAGGCAATGGCAAATGAAATCCGTCAAGCAGTTGCGAATGACGTGAAAAACCGAAATGTATATGTAACAGTAAAAAATGACATGTTTGAACGTGTAGATGCGATGAATACGCGTCTGCGCAGCGGAACAGTTACAAACAATTTAAATCGTGACATATCAGATTTATTCCGAGACGTTCGTGCTGGTCTTACTGGTACAGTGCGATAACAAAAAAAAGGGAAAGGTTTACGGCCTTTCCCTTTTTACTTTCATAAATATTAAAATAGCGATGCAGAAAGTCATTCATCAATATCCTGCATACGTTTTTTTTTAATAAAGTAACCAACAGAATAAGAAGCTAAAAAGCATAAAAAGAGAATACTTCCCATAAGAATGCCTTCCCATAGCGGTCTTTCAGGGCTGAAAATAACATAAATAATAACAAAAATGATCCCTACGATAGCAGAACGTAAAACAAGTTTGTAATAAGGCGTTAGTTTCATTTCTTTTTCATTTTCTTCTGCATCAATAGAGATTCCCATTTGTAAATAGGCTAGAAGTATACTTGTTAGTATGAATAATAACCATAGTGGAGATTTTGTAATTTGATCTATACCTTCATTGAAGCCAATATACCCTAAGATCCCTATTATACCAATTGATTGAAAGAGAAAGGCAATTCGAACGTTCTTTAAATTTTGAAGGATTAAACGTTCATCTTTTATTCTTTTCAATATACTCACTCCTGTTTACCAGATTTTTCATTGTATCTACATTTATTGTAACATATATATTGCATTAATCAATTTATATTTTACTTTAATGGTTGTAGGAATAAATACTGTTGTAAAAAGTTAATGAAATTTTTCTATGTTTAGCTTGCGTTCTTTTTACATTAATGTTATATTAGCAAAGCGATGAGCTAATTTACGTAAGACGAGAGATATGCTTAAGTGCTAAACACGCGGATGTGGCCGCCTGGTCTCTCGCCGTAAACGCATCAAGACGCCTGCTATGTGCAGGCGTCTTTCTTATTATATAAAAGTAAATGACTCATGCAGGTAGGGATTACACCTTACCTGCATTTTTTTTATTTTCATTAAAAATAACCACCGCTGTTACTATGGATAAAACTTCTATTTCCGGAAAAACTACAAACGGAAGTTTTATTTTGCTTAGAAGAGGTGAGCGGAAATGAAATTCATGATGGTTGCAGTTCAAGTTGTAATCGCTATGTTTTGTTTATATCATGAATCAAGTGTGATAGCTGCGGCTTCTGCATTAGAGGTTACGCAAAAAGAACCTCAAGTTACGATTCTATTAGAGCGTATGTATGTAGATGGAGAGGTAAGTGAGGAAATTTTCACTGAAAAAGTAGCAAATTTAGAACATTTTCTTCAGCAGTATAAAGAATGGCAGCTTGTTGATCGTGATGATACGCAAATTGTACTGCAAAAAAAGGTGGATGATATTTCACCACTACTTAAAACGAGTGGGTATTTTGGTGTTTCCAATGAGGGGATACTGCAAATTTTTAACGGTGTACCAAAAAGTGATAATGCGATTCACTCATTCTTCCAAATTGATATGAAAAAGCTAGAAAGTTATGATCGTGCAAAGCTAAAACGTGGTATTCGTATCAAGTCAAAAGAGCGTTTTGTGAAGACGATTGAGAAAATGAAGCAGTATGCAGTGCAAAATAAGAAAACCAGCAGCTGATGTGAGCTGCTGGTTTTCTTATTTGTTTTTATCTAAAATTTGTTTTGCAATTTCATCAATTAGCATATCTTTGCCGATAGGGTTGAATGCTTTTGTGTTAAAGACTTCATTGCTTACTTCGTAAACATGATTATTTTTTACAGCTTTGTTATCTTTCCAAACAGCACTATTTTTGTAGTCATCGAACACTTTATCTGCTTCGCCACCAAAGTTTACGATAAACATTTGATCAGGCTGGAATGCAACAAGGCCTTCTAATGATACTTGTGCCATCGTCTGTTTTAAATCTGTTCCTTTCGTTGCAGGAAGTTTTAAGTCATTAAAGAGAATATCACCATATCCGAAGCTACCATATACACGGAAGTTTTGCGGTGTTACAGCAAGGAACATAAAGTTTTCATCTTTTGTTTTCTCTTTAATTTTTTTAGATAAGGAATCTGCTTTTTTATCGTAGTCTGCAATCCATTTATCTGCTTTTTTCTCTTCGTCAAATAGCTTGCCTACTTCCTTAAATTTGTCGCGCCAGTTTTCTAAGTTTGTTTCTAGAACAACTGTTGGGGCAACTTTTGCTAATTGATCATAAATTTTCAATTGACGGTTGTTTAAAATAATTAAGTCTGGTTTTAAAGCAGTAACCGCTTCTAAATCAACTTTAGGTGCCCAGTACCAACCAACTGCTTTTACATCTTTTAGCTTTTCTTGCAAATGATCTTGGATTTTATCTTTATACGTGTTAGCTGTACCAACAGGTTTATGACCAAGAAGTAATAGTTCTTCAGATGATCCAGATAAGTCGACAATTCTTTTTGGGTTTGTCGGAATTTTAACTTCACCTTTTGCATGTTTTACAACTTTTGTTTTCGGTTGTTCTTTTAGCTGTGCTTCTTCTTGTTTAGAAGAGCAACCAACAATGGTAAAAATAACAAGAATGAGAGTAAATAGAATAGATAGATTGCGTTTCACCTTTATGTAACCCCTTTAATTAATATTGATAATCATTATCGTCTTTGTAATATTAATTTGCTTTATGTTGTTCTGTCAATATGAAAAAATGAAAAAGCTAAATAGAGAACATTTGTTGGGGTAGTCTCGCTTTTCTATCATTAAATATGTTAAAATGGAATACATGATTTGAGAGGGAGAGATCGTATTTTGTTTGAATATGTTACAGGCTATGTGGAATATGTAGGGCCAGAATATGTCGTTCTTGATCATAATGGAATCGGCTATCAAATTTTTACGCCAAATCCATATGTATTTCAAAGAAGTAAGCAAGAAATTCGTGTATATACATATCATTATGTGAGAGAAGATATTATGGCGCTCTATGGATTTAAGACACGTGAAGAGCGTTTGTTATTTACAAAACTTTTAGGTGTATCAGGAATCGGACCAAAAGGTGCACTTGCTATTTTAGCTTCTGGTCAAACGGGGCAGGTCGTGCAAGCAATTGAACATGAGGATGAAAAATTCTTAGTGAAATTCCCGGGAGTCGGAAAGAAAACTGCACGTCAAATGATTTTAGACTTAAAAGGAAAATTAGCTGATGTTGTACCAGATGCGTTTATTGATTTATTCTCAGATGTAGAACGTTTCGACGAGAAGAAGGGTTCATCAGCTGAGCTTGATGAAGCGCTTGAGGCACTTCGTGCACTTGGCTATGCAGAAAGAGAAGTTTCTCGTGTTGTACCGGAGTTATTAAAAGAATCACTTACGACGGATCAGTATATTAAAAAGGCACTTAGTCTTTTACTAAATGGTAAGAGGTGAGTAGAATGGACGAACGTCTTCTCTCAGGAGAATCGGCATATGAAGATGCGGACTTAGAATATTCGTTACGGCCACAGACGCTCCGTCAATATATTGGCCAAGATAAGGCGAAACATAATTTAGAAGTGTTTATTGAAGCAGCGAAAATGCGTGAGGAAACATTGGATCACGTACTATTATACGGGCCACCAGGACTTGGGAAAACGACGCTTGCGAATATTATTGCCAATGAAATGGGCGTTAATATTCGAACGACGTCAGGTCCAGCAATTGAACGCCCAGGAGATTTAGCGGCAGTATTAACGGCGCTTCAACCTGGTGATGTATTATTTATTGATGAAATTCATCGTTTGCATAGGTCAATTGAAGAGGTACTATACCCAGCAATGGAGGACTTTTGTCTTGATATTGTGATTGGGAAAGGCCCATCAGCACGTTCAGTAAGGCTTGATTTACCGCCGTTTACGCTGGTTGGCGCAACAACACGCGCTGGTGCATTATCAGCACCGCTTCGTGACCGCTTTGGTGTGTTATCACGGTTAGAGTATTATACAGTAGATCAACTATCAGCGATTGTAGAGCGTACAGCAGAAGTGTTTGAAGTTGAAATTGACTCATTAGCTGCTTTAGAAATTGCAAGGCGTGCACGAGGTACGCCGCGTATCGCAAACCGGTTACTAAGACGTGTTCGTGACTTTGCACAAGTTCGAAGCGATGGAACGATTGCGATGGAAATTACACAAATGGCATTAGAACTATTGCAAGTCGATAAACTAGGGCTTGATCATATCGATCATAAATTATTGCTTGGTATTATTGAAAAGTTCCGTGGTGGTCCAGTGGGATTAGAAACGGTCTCAGCGACAATTGGGGAAGAGTCTACGACGATTGAAGATGTGTATGAACCATATTTACTACAAATTGGGTTTTTACAACGAACGCCAAGAGGACGAATTGTAACGCCACTCGCTTATGAGCATTTCGGAATGGATATGCCAGGGGTATGACGGATATGCCAAAGCTGCTTATTACAGCTGGTATTCTTCTCATTGTCGTTGGAGTAGCTTGGAAGTTCATCGGAAGGCTTCCAGGCGATATTTTTGTGGAAAAAGGAAACGTTACCTTTTATTTTCCGATCATTACATGTATTGTGTTAAGTATTGTATTATCTTTTGTTATGTATATCATAAATCGATTTAAATAGAAATAGGTGGATATAGTTATGGATATTAATCTGTTTGATTTTCATTTACCAGAAGAACTCATTGCCCAAACGCCGCTTGAACAGCGCGAAACATCAAGATTAATGGTGTTAGACCGTGAAACAGGTGATATAGAGCATAAGCATTTTACTGACATTCTTTCTTATTTACATGAGGGTGATTGTTTAGTTTTAAATGAAACGAAAGTTATGCCTGCTCGTTTGCATGGTGTGAAAGAAGATACAGGTGCACATATTGAAGTGCTTCTTTTAAAGCAAGAAGATGGAGATAAGTGGGAAACGCTTGTAAAGCCAGCTAAACGTGTAAAAGAAGGAACTATCATTTCTTTTGGTGAAGGAAAGTTAAAAGCAACTTGCATTGGAACAGCTGATCAAGGTGGCCGCCAGCTTGAGTTTTCATATGACGGTATCTTTTATGAAATTTTAGATGAACTTGGAGAAATGCCGCTTCCTCCATACATTAAAGAAACACTGGAAGACCGTGATCGTTATCAAACGGTATATGCGAAGGAAATTGGTTCTGCAGCAGCGCCGACAGCTGGGCTTCATTTTACAGAAGAATTATTAGAGAAATTGAAGAAAAAAGGCGTTCATTTAGCATTCATTACGCTTCATGTTGGCCTTGGTACATTTAGACCAGTGTCTGCGGATACAATTGAAGAACACCATATGCATGCTGAGTATTATCATATGTCAGAAGAAACGGCAGATTTGTTAAATCGTGTGAAAGAGAACGGCGGTCGTATTATTACTGTTGGTACAACGTCAACACGTACACTAGAAACAATTGCTACAGATCACGATGGTAAGCTTTGTGCGACATCGGGATGGACGGATATTTTTATGTATCCAGGATATGAATTTAAAGCAATTGACGGTTTAATTACAAACTTCCATTTGCCAAAATCAACATTAATTATGCTTGTAAGTGCATTTGCAAGTAGAGAAAATGTCCTTCATGCTTATAATGAAGCAGTAAAAGAAAAATACCGTTTCTTTAGCTTCGGTGATGCGATGTTCGTTGCATCTCATGCTAAAGAAAGAAGTAAATAAAAAGGAGTAAATCTATGACAGCAATTCGTTATGAATTTATTAAAACATGTAAACAAACGGGTGCCCGTTTAGGTCGCGTTCATACACCGCACGGCTCATTTGATACACCAACATTTATGCCAGTTGGTACACTTGCGACAGTTAAAACAATGTCACCAGAAGAGTTGAAGGCGATGGATTCTGGCATTATTTTAAGTAATACGTATCATTTATGGCTTCGTCCAGGTCATGAAATTGTACGTGAGGCAGGCGGATTACATAAATTTATGAATTGGGACCGTGCAATCTTAACGGATTCTGGTGGTTTCCAAGTGTTTAGTTTAAGTGATTTCCGTCGTATTGAAGAAGAGGGAGTTCACTTCCGTAATCACTTAAATGGAGACAAGTTATTCTTATCACCAGAAAAAGCGATGGAGATTCAGAATGCATTAGGTTCAGATATTATGATGGCATTTGATGAATGCCCACCGTTTCCTGCTACTTTTGAATATATGAAAAAATCTGTAGAACGTACGAGTCGCTGGGCAGAGCGTTGTTTAAAAGCTCACGAACGTCCACAAGATCAAGGGTTATTTGGGATTGTACAGGGCGGAGAGTTTGAAGAACTTCGTCGCCAAAGTGCGAAAGACCTTGTTTCAATGGACTTCCCTGGTTATGCAGTAGGTGGATTATCAGTTGGGGAACCAAAGGATATTATGAACCGCGTACTGGAATTTACAACACCGCTTCTTCCAGACAATAAACCACGTTATTTAATGGGGGTAGGTTCTCCTGACTCATTAATTGATGGTGCAATTCGTGGTATTGATATGTTTGACTGCGTACTTCCAACTCGTATTGCTCGAAATGGTACATGTATGACAAGTCAAGGACGTCTTGTTGTGAAAAATGCGAAGTTTGCAAGAGACTTTGGCCCACTTGATCCAAATTGTGATTGCTACACATGTAAAAATTATTCTCGTGCGTACATTCGTCACTTAATGAAATGTGATGAAACGTTTGGAATTCGGTTAACGTCTTATCACAACCTTCATTTTCTGTTAAACTTAATGGAGCAGGTGAGACAAGCCATTCGTGAAGACCGTCTTGGCGATTTCCGTGAAGAGTTCTTTGAACAATATGGCTTTAATAAACCGAATGCTAAAAACTTCTAATACATAATTTAAAAGGAGGAACAAAAGATGAATCCAGGTATGATGAATATTGTCATGATTGTTGCGATGTTTGCGATTTTCTATTTCTTATTAATTCGCCCGCAGCAAAAGCGTCAAAAGGCAGTAGCACAAATGCAAAGTGAAATCCAAAAAGGTGATGCTATCGTAACAATCGGTGGCTTACACGGCACAATTGAATCAGTAGATGAGACTACAATTGTTGTTAAATCTGGTGGTGCACACTTAACATTCGATCGCAATGCGATTCGTGAAGTTGTGAAGAAGTAATAGTAAAAAGCCCTGCGAATGCAGGGCTTTTTCAATCTGTACGTTTTGACATGTTAACGCCAAATATGCCTCCAAGTGTACTTGCCCCCATTAAACCAAGTTGATAGAGAAGCTGTGAATTAGATAAAGCGTGAGAGAAGCCTAAGTAGTTAACGAGAAAAACAAGAATGGCAAAGATAAGTCCGGTTGTGAATCCGACGAACCATCCTTTTCCTTGCGCTTTTTTGCCAGCGATAAACCCGGATATGAGCATGGAAAGAAGAGCGAGTATAAAAATGGTTATAGCCAATGTTCCTTCACTTATATCTGTAAACTTTAATAAAAGAGCAATCAACATACTTGTAATAGAGGCCAATATTAATAAAGTGATAATCCCAAATCCGATTGCTGTAGATAATTTTTTCGTTCCATCCATTATGCATTCCCCCTTTTTAATACAAGTATATTTTCATTTTTGATAAGTTAGACTAGTTTCTTTTTTGCTGGTTAAACTACACTTTAGAAGAAATGTATAGAAAGGGGATTAAAGATGGAACTATGGGGAATTGCTTTACGAACGGTGGTACTGTATTTTATTATGCTAATCATCTTTCGGGTTATGGGAAAGCGTGAAATCGGGGAATTGAGTATCTTAGACTTAGTCGTCTTCATTATGTTGGGAGAACTTGCTGTATTAGGAATTATTGACGCTGATCGTCCTATGTGGGATCAAATTGTTCCTATGGTAGTAATTGTAGTGATTCAGATTGTATTAGCATATGCTTCCCTCAAAAGTGGGAAGATACGTCATTTAATTGATGGTGAACCAGCTATTGTTGTTCGGAGAGGGGAAATTGATGAGAAACAAATGCGAAAGCAACGTTATAATATGGATGATTTATTAATGCAGTTAAGAGAAGAAGGGATTGGCGATATTCGCGATGTTGAATATGCTATTTTAGAAGCTTCGGGAAAACTATCTGTATTTGAAAAGCAAAAGAGTAAAAAAAATAAAGATGATATGCCGATTTTTTCATTTCCACTGATTATTGATGGAGAAATTCAAGAATCACACTTGCAGATGATTGAACAATCGGAAGAATGGCTTATGAAAAAATTAGACAATATAGGATACAGTAATGTAACCGAAATTTCGTATTGTAGCTTTCAAAATGGAAAGTTTTTTGTGGATTTAAAAGATAAGTAAGAAGCTTGCTATCGGAAAAGCAAGCTTCTTACACATGTGGTTATTTCAAAAATGATAGTTTTCGGAGTAATGGGAGGCGCTGTAGTTCATCTTTACGGATGAGTTTGAAAATAAGAAGCAGCACAATGTAAAGGATAGTGGTTAATGTAATTTTCCATAATGTTTGTATGCCAAGTGAATGTGAAAAAACAATATATTTATGAAGATAGAATCCGAAAGCTCCTGCAATGACAATCGTAATTCCCCCAAAAATATAATCTCTCATGTAAATTGTAAATGTAATTTTCTTTAAGACGGTAGCGTAGTGAAGGAATGTTACCGTCACAATGTTAGCGGCAATTGCAAGTGCGACCCCCATCATTTGAAATTCTGGACGTGAAGCGAGTAAGAAAATAACGAGCAGTTTTACAATGGCTCCGATAAACGTGTTCATCATCGCGGCGCGTGCTAAGTTTAAAGCTTGCAAAACAGATGTAAGGGGGCTTTGAAAATAGTGAAATAAAAAGCATGGTGCAAGTAATTGAATGAATGCAGTTGCGCTGTCTGAACCGTACATGAGAGTTAAAACAGGTGAAGCAAATACATAAAGAATAACGACTGACCACCCTCCAGTAATTAAAGAAATGCGGAGCGCTTGTTGCAGACGGTGTTCTACTAATCGATGTTGTTTTTTTGCCATTGCTTCACTAATGGATGGTACGAGTGCTGTAGAAAGCGCATATGTAATAAAGGCTGGCAATGATAAGAGAGGAAATGCATAGCCGTTTAATATGCCGTATTGCTGTGTAGCAACTGAAGCCGCAACACCAGCTAGCGCTAAGCTTTGCATAACGATAATTGGTTCGAAAAAATAAGAGACTGATCCAATTAAGCGACTTCCTGTAGTTGGAAGTGCAATTTCCATAAGTGAATGAAAAGTATGTTTACTTTCTTTGATAGTGTTTAGAAAACCAGTTCGTATAGAAAGATGTTTTTCACGCTGAAATAAAGTAAGTAAGAATAATAAAGAAGCAACTTCTCCAAGAACAGCTGATAACATTGCACCTGCAGCGGCGTATTCAACACCGTAAGGTAAAAATAACCGAATACATACGGCAATAATGGTAATACGGACAACTTGTTCTAACACTTGTGCATATGCGCTTGGTTTCATATTTTGTTTTCCTTGGAAATAGCCGCGCAAAACAGAGGAAACCGCAATAACAGGAACGACAGGTAAAATTGCCATTAGTGGATAGTACGTTCTTTTATCCGTTAATAAAGTTTCAGCTAAGATGGGCGTTAGAAGCATGATGCCGATTGTTAAGATAATACTAATAACGGATGTAATAGCTAATGATACTGTTAATATTCTCTTTACTTTTTGTTTGTCATTTACTGCTTCCGCCTCTGCAACGAATTTTGCAATGGCAACAGGAAGTCCGATTTGTGTTAATGTAATTGCTAAAATAAAGGTGGGGACAGCCATCATGTAAAGACCGACGCCTTCTTCTCCTAAAATACGCGCCATTACAATTCGGTTTATGAACCCGAGAATTTTTGTAATAAAACCAGCTAGCATTAAAATAAATGCACCTCGTAAAAAGCTTTGTCTCGTCATGATCTTCTCCTACCTTCTCAAAATCAATGGAATGATTTACAATAATTTATATGCACGTATGAGACAAGAATGACAAGCATTTAAGAGGATGCGCTTATAAAGTAAGACTTTCATGGGAAAGAGCAGAGCGATAAAACCCTTAAAGACAGTTATTGCTGTCCATTAGAGCGGGATGAAAAGCGACTTTTCGTGCTGAAATCAGAAGGAGATGTGATGGTATGATTGAAAAAGAAGATTTGGTAGAAGCTTACCGCGGACAGTTACAAGTCGTTTTAGAGAGCAAATTAGAAGAATTCCAAATGTTTGGCTATGATCGAGTGACTGTTAATGATATTTGGAAATGTTTAAAAAGTAAAAAGTGGAAAAAAATAAAAAGTGAAATTAGATTGTATGAGCTTGTGAATGATGTGCTAACATTAACAGCAAATGAGTACATGACATATTTAACAGTAGAAGCGTATCAAGCGCCACTTTGGTCATTTGAAGAATATGAAAATAAATAACCGACTGTAATTGGTTTGTTCTTCCTTTTGCAGTATAATGATAGGTATTGATAAAGAGGAATGTATATGTCAGAGATTTTAAGTAAAGGAGGTAGGAAGCAGAAGTCATAAAAATTTGTAGTAAGATATAGGTTGCAGCCCAGTGTCTAAAATGTAGAACTGAGGTTTTTCCTATATGGCTAGTATGAAAGTTGAAAATTCACAGAAAGGAAGCCTACTAACTAGACAAATGCAGAAGTGTAAAGGAATGCCTGTGAATAAACAGAAATGGTTGTTACAGGAAATTGTCTAGCGTAAATGAATGATATGATTTGTTTATGGTTTTAGTAGCAGAAAGAAGGTACATATGGCAAAGCGAAGTACTAGAATCGTCGCGTTCTTTCTCATCGTATTATTAATCGGTGGAATTATTGGCGCGACAGGGAAAAACATAACAAAAGGGATTAGTCTTGGACTAGACCTTCGCGGTGGCTTTGAAATTTTGTATGAAGTAAAGCCAGCGAAAAAGGGAGATAAGATTGATCATGATGCACTCGTAAGTACAGTGGGTGCTCTTGAGAATCGTGTGAATGTTCTCGGTGTTAGTGAACCGAACATTCAAATTGAAGGGGAAGATCGCATTCGTGTACAGCTTGCGGGTGTAAAAGATCAGAAAAAGGCACGTGAAATCTTATCTACTCAAGCAAAATTAACATTCCGTGATGTGAATGATAACCTTCTCATGGACGGAACAGATTTAAAAGGCGGGGGAGCGAAGCAAACGTTTGATGAACAAGGTCGACCAAGTGTAGGGCTTACATTGAAAAGCGCTGATAAATTCCGCGAAGTAACTGAAAAAATATCTAAAATGCCTCCACCAACAAACTTAATGGTGATTTGGCTTGATTTTGAAGAAGGTAAAGATTCGTATAAAGCAGAAGCTGCAAAACCAAATCCAAAATTCTTATCAGCAGCAACAGTAAATCAAGTGTTTAATCAAGCTGAAGTTTCAATCGTAGGTGGAAACTTTACAGTTGAAAGTGCAAAACAACTTTCATCTTTATTAAATGCGGGTGCACTTCCTGTTGATTTAAAAGAAATGTATTCAACATCTGTTGGAGCAAAATTTGGTCAACAAGCATTGGAGCAAACGATTTTTGCTAGTGCGATCGGGATTGCTCTTATCTTCTTATTTATGCTTGTATTCTACCGCTTACCAGGCTTAGTAGCGGTCATTATGTTAGGGTTATATATTTTCGTTACATTACTTGTATTTAACTGGATGCATGCAGTTCTTACATTACCGGGGATTGCGGCGTTAGTGCTCGGGGTTGGTATTGCGGTTGACGCGAATATCATTACGTACGAGCGGCTGAAGGAAGAATTGCGAATTGGTAAATCGATGATGTCTGCATATAGAGCGGGTAACCACCGTTCGTTAGCAACGATTTTAGATGCGAACATTACAACAATTGCAGCAGCTGGTGTGTTATTCGTTTATGGTAATAGCTCTGTAAAAGGATTTGCTACGAGTTTAATTGTAAGTATTTTAGTTGGTTTCATTACGAACGTATTCGGTACTCGTTTCTTACTTGGATTACTTGTAAAAAGCCGTTACTTCGATAAGAAATTATCTTACTTTGGTGTGAAACAGAAAGAAATCCTTCCGTTGTCAAAAGGTGTAGAACATGCGCCAACGAGATTTGATCGTATTAACTTTGTAAATATTGGTCATAAATTCTTCTTGTTCTCAATTGTAGTTGTCATTGCAGGAGCAATTATACTACCAATTTTCAAAATGAACCTTGGAATTGACTTTGCAAGTGGTACACGTATGGACTTGCAGTCAAAACAAGCGATTAGTGTAGATCAAGTTCAAAAAGATTTACATGAGTTAAAAATTGATGTGAAAAAAGAGGACATTGTACCAACAGGGGATGACAAGAAAGGATTTGCTGTTCGTACATTAGGCGTTTTATCAAAAGATGAAATTGCGAAAGCAAAAACATTCTTCCACGATAAATATGGTACAGATCCAAATGTAAGTACAGTTTCTCCAACAATCGGGAAAGAGATTGCACGAAATGCATTTATTGCAGTTATGATTGCCTCAGCGGTTATCATTTTATATGTAAGTATTCGTTTCCGCTTCACATATGCATTATCTGCTGTAATCGCATTGTTACATGATGCGTTCGTTATGATTGTTGTGTTTAGCGTATTCCGATTGGAAGTAGATTTAACGTTTATTGCGGCGGTATTAACAATCATTGGTTATTCGATTAATGACTCGATTGTTACATTTGACCGAAACCGTGAGCTATACAAACAGAAAAAACGAATTCGCGACTTGAAAGATTTGGAGGAAATTGTAAACTCAAGTATTCGCCAAACAATTGGTCGCTCAATTAACACAGTTCTAACTGTATTGTTCCCTGTTATTGCACTGCTTATCTTCGGTAGTGAATCACTGCGAAACTTCTCAATTGCATTAACGGTTGGGCTAGTTGTAGGTACGTACTCTTCTATCTTCGTTGCTTCTCAAATCTGGCTAATGCTTGAAAATCGCCGATTGAAAAAAGGAAAAGGTAAGAAAAAAGTAGAAACTGAAGTATCTGAACCACAAGTATAAAGGTTAGAACAGAACATATAAAAAGATGATGCCTCTTTACATTAGAGGCATCTCTTTTTTCGTTTGTGGATACAATAAAGCGATACTTCCTTTAGCGTTTTTTGCTAAAGGTTAGTGGAACTAATCGGGGTGTTAGGGACAGTGAAACTTCCTTTAGCGGTTTTGTTAAAGGTTAGTAGAGCCAGTTACGGAGACTAGTGGGAAGTGATGCTTCTTTCATTATTTTTTGTAACAATAAAAAAGGTAGTTTGAGAAAAGAAGGGATTTCAGTTATGGAAAAAGATGAACGTTTTAAACAGGCCGAGTTTGGTGCCATTGTTGGAATCGTTGGAAATATTGTCTTAGCGATTGTAAAAGCGGTAATCGGCTATATTGGGAATAGTAAGGCGCTTTTAGCGGACGCAGTTCATTCAGCGTCAGATGTAGTTGGTTCGTTAGCTGTGTTTTTTGGATTGCGTGCAGCGAAGCAACCCCCCGATGAAGATCATCCGTATGGGCACGGAAAAGCGGAATCGATTTCAGCGATTATTGTTGCAGTGTTATTATTTATTGTTGGGATTGAAATTGCGATTTCTTCTATAAAGGCTTTTACGCAGTACCTTGAACCACCGAAGGGAATTACAATTTTTGCGGTTATTCTTTCTATCGTGGTAAAAGAAGGGATGTTTCAGTATAAGTATCGATTAGGGAAACGGATAAATAGTGATGCAATTATTGCAAATGCATATGAGCACCGTTCAGATGTGTTTTCTTCAATTGCAGCTTTAATCGGGATTTGTGCAGCTATTATTGGCAATAAACTAGGTTTAGATTGGCTTGTGTATGCCGATCCTGTTGCGGGATTATTTGTTTCTCTACTTGTTGTAAAGATGGCATGGAGTATTGGAAGAGAAGCGATTCATACAACGCTTGATCATGTACTTCATGAAGAAGATGTTATTCCGCTAAGAGAATCAGTTCTTCAAGTGGAAGGTGTGAAAAAAATTGGTTCTTTGTATGCAAGAGAGCATGGACATTATGTCATTGTTGATATTAAAGTGTCTGTTGATCCATATATCACAGTGGAAGAGGGACATCGCATCGGGAAACATGTAAAAGAGGTATTGATGAAACAAGATAATGTACAAAATGTTTTTGTACATATTAATCCGTATTCTCCTGATTGATACGAAATAAGTAAATATTCATCTGTTTATGGAGATATTCAATCATAACTAATAGAGTTTGTATCATATTGTCACCCCTTAATCTGTCTTGTATAATGGACAGGTTAAGGGGTGATTTCGTGTTACAACCGAAGACGCGTTGGAAAGAAAAGTCATTTAATGAGGAACTGGTGAGTGAATTAGCAAGTAAATTGCAATTATCACCGCTTGTTACTTCGTTATTCCTCAGTAGAGGTTTAGATACAGAAGATAAGATTGTGGATTTTTTAAATACAGGACAGCAAGAATTTCACGATCCATTTTTGCTTGAAGGAATGGACCTTACGGTAGAACGTATAGGGCAAGCCATTCAAAATGGAGAACAAATTTTAATATTCGGAGATTATGATGCGGACGGTGTAAGTAGTACAACCGTTTTATTTCTTGCTCTTCAAGAATTAGGTGCGGATGTTGAGTTCTATATTCCAAACCGATTTACTGAAGGGTATGGACCGAATGAAGAGGCGTTCCGCTGGGCACACCGTGCGGGATTTTCTCTTATCATTACTGTTGATACAGGTATCGCAGCAGTCCATGAGGCGCAAGTAGCAAAAGAGTTTGGTATAGATCTTATTATTACAGATCATCATGAGCCGCCGCCAGAACTGCCAGAAGCACTTGCGATTATTCACCCGAAGCTAAAGGGTGGTGTTTACCCGTTTCATTATTTAGCGGGCGTTGGTGTTGCGTTTAAAGTAGCGCATGCACTACTTGGGCGTGTACCGGAGCATTTATTAGAAATTGCAGTGATTGGTACGGTAGCCGATTTAGTATCACTTCATGGTGAAAATAGATTGCTTGTGCAGCGTGGATTGAAACAAATGCGAATGACAAAAAATATTGGTTTAAAAGCATTATTTAAAGTAGCAAATGTTTCACAAAGTGAGATTACGGAAGAGAGCATTGGTTTCTCAATTGCACCGCGTATTAATGCAATTGGTCGTTTAGAAGATGCGGCTCCGGCAGTTCACCTCCTTTTATCAGAAGATCCAGAAGAAGCGAAAGAGCTTGCTGAAGAAATTGATGAACTGAACAAGCTTCGAAAAGATATTGTAAAGCAAATTACAGAAGAGGCGATTGCAGAGGTAGAAAACAATTATCCGCCAGAGGACAATAAAGTGTTAGTGCTCGCGAAAGAAGGATGGAATCCAGGAGTAATAGGGATTGTTGCTTCTAAATTAGTAGAACGCTTTTATCGTCCGACAATCGTGTTATGTATTGATCCTGAAAAACAAACAGCAAAAGGGTCTGCTCGTAGTATTGCAGGATTTGATTTATTTGCAAACTTATCAGATTGTAGGGAATTGTTACCTCACTTTGGTGGGCATCCAATGGCGGCGGGAATGACGCTTCATATGAATGATGTGGATGAACTGCGCCGCCGCTTAAATGAACAAGCAGATGCGATTTTAACGTCTGAAGATTTTACTCCGATTACAACAGTTGATGCGATTTGCAAAGTGGAGGATGTGACGCTCTCAGCGATTGAGGAAATGCAGAAGCTCGCACCGTTTGGTGTTGGAAATCCGAAGCCGCGTATCGCAATTAGAGATGCGGAGTTAGAAAGTATTCGTGCCATTGGATCTGATGGTTCTCATTTGAAAATGGCACTTCGTGACGGACAGGCGACGTTAGATACGATTGGATTTGGTTTTGGAGCCTATGCGAAAGAAATTTCTCCAGTTGCTCACGTTTCTGTCGTTGGTGAGGCATCAATTAATGAATGGAATAATTTCAAAAAACCGCAACTTATGATTCAAGATATTGCGGTAGATGCATGGCAATTATTTGATTGGCGTAGTATGCGTAATGTGGAATCGAACTTAGCAGAACTTTCACGAGAAAAAATAACAATGGTGTATTTTTCTGAAGAGGTATTAAATAAATTTTCTTTAGAAGAATATAAAGAACAACTTATACATGCTTCAGAAGTGACTGACCTAGATGGTCGTTATATTGTGTTGCTAGATTTACCAAAGTCAACGGATGAATTACGAGGTTTATTTGAGGCAGGATTCCCAGCGCGAATTTATACGCTGTTTTACCAAGAGAATAATCATTTATTTAGTACAGTTCCAACAAGGGAACACTTTAAATGGTACTATTCCTTTTTACACCAAAAAGCACCATTTTCTTTAAGACAACATGGAGAACAGCTATGTCGTCATAAAGGTTGGTCAAAAGATACAGTAAATTTCATGACACAGGTGTTTTTTGAGTTAGAATTTGTTACAATAAAAGACGGTGTCATTTTTATGGCAGAAGAAATGAAAAAGCGTGATTTAATTGAATCGAACACATATCGTGAGAAAATGAACCATTTACAACTAGAAAAAGAGTTGATTTATAGCACATATCAACAATTATATACATGGTTTGAAACGATTCGTAATCATAAAGAAGTAGAACAGTTAGGGTAAAGGCCTTGTATTTACAGACCTTTTATATCTGAGGAGGATTCAGAAATATGGACTTCAAGCAACATATCGCAATTGTACCGGATTATCCGAAAGAAGGTATCGTTTTTAAAGACATCACACCTTTAATGAACGATGGGCAAGCATACAAAGCAGCAACAGATGAAATCGTTGCTTACGCAAAACAAAGAGACATCGACCTTGTAGTAGGACCAGAAGCACGTGGTTTTATTATCGGTTGCCCAGTTTCTTACGCATTAGAAGTAGGATTTGCACCAGTTCGTAAATTAGGGAAATTACCTCGTGAAGTAATTACAGTTGACTACGGTAAAGAGTATGGAAAAGATGTTTTAACAATCCATAAAGATGCAATTAAACCAGGTCAACGCGTATTAATTACAGATGACCTATTAGCTACAGGTGGAACAATCGAAGCGACAATTAAGCTAGTTGAAGAGCTTGGCGGAATTGTAGCAGGGATTGCATTCTTAGTAGAACTTACTTACTTAGATGGCCGCAAAATGTTAGAAGGTTATGATGTATTAGTGTTAGAAAAATACTAATTATTATATAGATAAAACTACGGCGATAGAAAAAAAGTACCCGTGAATCTCTTGGAGAGGAGCGGGTACTTTTGTATAATTGTACAAAAAAGTATGATGAAATATCAGTAAAATCTTTTCCTTTTCACAATTCACAATCATTAGGTTATAATGATAGAATAAAATTTATTCTAATGAGTAAGGGAAAAGTCAATTTTCAATAAAAGGTGATTCGATGGCAAATGAGCAAGTACTAACAGCTGAACAGGTACTCGAGAAGGCAAGTCAATATTTAGCGGACGATGATATTGAGCTGGTGGCACGTGCCTATGAATATGCACGTGATGCACATAGCGAACAGTATAGAAAATCGGGCGAACCATATATTATTCACCCGATTCAAGTAGCAGGTATTTTAGTCGATTTACACATGGATCCATCTACAGTGTCGGCAGGTTTTTTGCATGATGTAGTAGAAGATACCGAGGTTACACTAGAAGATATTGAACGGGAATTTAATAAAGAAATTGCCATGCTTGTTGATGGTGTTACAAAGCTTGGGAAAATTAAATACAAATCTCATGAACAACAGCAAGCAGAGAACCATCGCAAAATGTTTATTGCAATGGCCCAAGATATTCGTGTTATTTTAATCAAATTAGCTGACCGTCTTCATAACATGCGTACACTTAAGCATTTGCCTCAAGAAAAGCAGCGTCGTATCGCAAATGAAACGTTAGAAATTTTTGCACCTTTAGCTCATAGACTCGGAATTAATACTATTAAATGGGAGCTAGAGGATACATCGCTTCGCTATTTGAATCCGCAGCAATACTATCGCATTGTAAACTTAATGAAGCGGAAACGTGCAGAACGTGAAGAATATTTAGATGAAGTCATGACGGGTATTCGTGACAAACTGAAAGAAGTAGCGATTCAACCTGATATTTCAGGTCGCCCAAAGCATATTTATAGTATTTATCGTAAAATGGCACTTCAAAATAAACAATTTAATGAAATTTATGATTTGCTAGCTGTGCGCGTTGTTGTAAATAGTATTAAAGACTGCTATGCAGTGTTAGGAATTATTCATACGTGCTGGAAACCAATGCCAGGTCGTTTTAAAGATTATATTGCAATGCCGAAAGCGAACCTATATCAATCCCTCCATACAACTGTGATTGGTCCAAAAGGTGACCCGCTTGAAGTGCAAATTCGTACGAAAGAAATGCATGAAATTGCAGAATACGGAATTGCGGCACACTGGGCATATAAAGAAGGAAAAGCGGCAGAAGCAACAGGTACACTTGAGAAAAAATTAACGTGGTTCCGTCAAATATTAGAATGGCAAAATGAAGCTTCTAATGCGGAAGAATTTATGGAGTCATTAAAAATTGATTTATTTTCTGATATGGTATTCGTCTTTACACCAAAAGGAGACGTCATGGAATTACCACTAGGTTCTGTTCCAATTGATTTTGCTTACCGTGTCCATTCAGAAATAGGGAATAAAACAATTGGTGCAAAAGTAAACGGGAAAATGGTAACACTTGATTATAAATTAAAAACAGGTGATATCATTGAAATTTTAACATCTAAACATTCATATGGACCAAGTCAGGACTGGGTAAAACTTGCGCAAACATCTCATGCGAAAAATAAAATCCGCCAATTCTTCAAAAAGCAGCGCCGAGATGAGAATATCGAAAAAGGGCGCGAGCTTGTTGAAAAAGAAGTGCGTAGCTTAGAGTATGAAATGAAAGAAATATTAGCACCTGACAATTTAAAGCGAGTGGCTGAGAAATACAACTTTGCAAATGAAGAGGATATGTTTGCGGCAGTTGGGTATAACGGCATTACGGCTGCACAAATTGCAACGCGTCTAACGGACAAGTTCCGCAAACAGCGTGACGAAGAACAAGATATTGTGGAAGTAAAAGAAGTTCGTAAACCGATGAAAATCAGAAAATGGGATTCAGGTGTAAAAGTAAGTGGAGCTGACAATTTATTAATTCGCTTATCGAAATGCTGTAACCCAGTTCCAGGTGACGATATTGTCGGATACATTACGAAAGGACGCGGTGTCTCTATTCACCGTCGTGATTGCGTCAATGTGCATACAGAAGAAGCTAAGGAGCGTTTACTAGAAGTAGAGTGGGAAGGTAGTCCAGAAAAAGAGATTGAGTATAACGTTGATATTGAAATTTCTGGTTATGATCGCCGCGGCTTACTAAATGAAGTTCTGCAAGCTGTAACAGAGACGAAAACATATATTTCAGCTGTTTCAGGTAGAAGCGACCGCAATAAAATGGCAACGATCAATATGTCCATTTCTATTCGTAATTTACATCATTTGAAAAAGGTAGTAGAGCGTATTAAAAGAGTTCCAGAAATTTATGCAGTACGCCGCATGATGCATTAATAGGGAGTGTATAAAATATGAGAGTTGTCTTGCAACGATCAAAAGAAGCGTCTGTTACAGTAGATGGTGAGATTGTAGGGCAAATTCCGTTCGGTTTAACATTGCTAGTTGGCATTACACATGAAGATACAGAAAAAGATGCAACATATATTGCCGAGAAGGTTGCGAATTTACGTATTTTTGAGGATGGGAACGGGAAGATGAACCATTCTGTCCTTGATATGGAGGGACAAGTGCTATCCATTTCACAATTTACATTGTACGGAGATTGCCGTAAAGGAAGACGCCCAAACTTTATGGATGCTGCGAAACCAGACTACGCAGAGAACTTGTATGATTTCTTCAATGAAGAACTGCGCAAACAAGGCCTGCGCGTAGAAACGGGCAGGTTCGGAGCAATGATGGATGTTTCTTTAATTAATGATGGTCCGGTGACCTTAATTTTAGAAAGTAAATAATGATGCTGGAAGAGAGGGTTTTGTAATCCTCTCTTTTTTATGTATAAGCTTTATAGTTCGTGTTATGTTTTTCTAATTTATAATAAAATGGTTGTGAAGGAGAATGGACGATATAGTATAATGTATATATTGGTAAAAATTTGATTTGGGGTATGTGTGTGAAAAGGTATTTAAGGGGGAGCAAGCGTATGAATTGGTCGATCTTTAAAGACACTAAACTTGCTTTAGGATTTAGCGCGGCAATTCTTTTACATGTATTAGGAGTTGTTTTTGCGGTAGCAAGTTATGGCACTTGGGTAGTATTTGTAATGGCAGGAATCATTGTAACGTTCTTTAGTATCCAAAGAGCTGACGGTTTATATAAAAGTAGCATGGAATAGTCTTGCTTGAGAAGATATACGTAATATAATAAAAGCCTGTTGATGAAATAAGCGTTAGTCATTTATGGGTATAACCGGACAATCAATATGGAACAATAAAAGTAAAAACATCCATATTGATTGTGAGGGATACGCGTATGCGCATGAATGAAAAAGGACACTCTGTTACAAACGGTGCAAACCAATTATTTAACGTGAATTTTCATGAGTTTATTGCAAGAGAACAAAATAATACCTCTATGGAGCTTGCATCTGAATTTGGTATTTCATTGCAGGATGTAAAACGGTTAAAGAAGCAGATTGAACGCTCCTAGTGCACTTGACAATCGCCCTGAACAAACGTATAGTAATTTTATATTTACATATGAAGAGAACCGATGATAGAGAAGAGTAGATGAGATACACATGAAAAGAGAGGAAATGTCCTAGGCTGAAAACATTTCTACATGATGACTAATCGAATGACACTCTGTAGGTTTCAACTTGAACGGCACAAATGCTTAGTAGGGGTTGAACGCAAGTTTAAGCGTTATTAAAAAAGTGGAAGCATACGTGCTTCAATTAGGGTGGCACCACGGGTAATAATACTCTCGTCCCTACTGGATAATCAGTAGAGGCGGGAGTTTTTTTATTTTTAATAAGATTAAAACAATTTGAGGAGGAACTGAATATGTCTATTCAAATCCCACGCGGAACGCAAGATATTCTTCCAGGAACCGTTGAGTTATGGCAGTATATCGAAGGGCAAGCACGCGAAATTTGCCGTCGTTACAACTATAAAGAGATTCGTACACCAATTTTTGAGCACACAGAATTATTTTTACGCGGTGTTGGTGATACAACAGATATCGTACAAAAAGAAATGTACTCATTCCAAGATCGTGGCGAACGTAGCTTAACATTACGTCCAGAAGGAACTGCACCTGTTGTACGTTCTTATGTTGAAAATAAAATGTATGGTGATGCAACACAGCCAACGAAATTATATTACATCGGTCAAATGTTCCGTTATGAAAGACCACAAGCGGGTCGCTATCGTCAATTCGTACAATTTGGTATCGAGGCAATCGGTAGTAATGATCCAGCAATTGATGCGGAAGTGATTGCACTTGCTGTAGAATTCTACAGCGGCATGGGATTAAAAAACATTAAAGTTGTCCTAAATAGCTTAGGTGATGCAGCGAGCCGTCAAGCGCACCGTGAGGCGTTAATCGCTCACTTTGAGCCTCGCATCGGCGAATTCTGTTCAGATTGCCAATCTCGTTTAGAGAAAAATCCACTTCGTATTTTAGACTGTAAAAAGGACCGTGATCATGAATTAATGAGCACAGCACCGTCTATTACAGAATACTTAAACGAAGAATCAACAACGTACTATGAAAAAGTACAAGAGTTATTAACAATGATGGGTGTCCCATTTGAAAAAGATCCAAATCTAGTGCGCGGTTTAGATTACTATCAGCACACTGTATTTGAGATTATGAGTGAAGCAGACGGTTTCGGTGCAATCACGACATTAAGTGGCGGTGGTCGCTATAACGGTCTTGTACAAGAAATCGGTGGTCCAGAAATGCCTGGTATTGGTTTTGCGATGAGTATTGAACGTTTAATTATGGCGCTGAAAGCTGAAAATATTGAATTACCAATTGAACATAACATTGATTGCTACGTTGTAGCACTTGGAGATAAAGCGAAAGATCACGCAGCAAAAATTGCATTTGATCTTCGTAAAGCTGGATTATCAGTTGAAAAAGATTATTTAGATCGCAAAATGAAAGCACAATTTAAATCAGCAGATCGTCTAAATGCGAAATATGTAGCTGTATTAGGAGAAGATGAGCTAGATAAAGGCATCATCAACTTAAAAGATATGGCAACAGGTGGACAAGAAGAAGTGGCTTTAGATGTATTTGCTTCATATGTAGCAGAGAAATTAATATAGGGGGAACGAACAATGGCTGAAAGAACACATACATGTGGAAAAGTAACAGTAGAAGCAGTTGGACAAACCGTTCAATTAAAAGGTTGGGTACAAAAACGCCGTGACTTAGGCGGACTCATTTTCATCGACTTACGTGACCGTACAGGTATCGTGCAAGTTGTATTTAACCCAGAAACATCAAAAGAAGCACTAGAAGTAGCAGAAACAATTCGTAGCGAATACGTATTACACGTAGAAGGAACAGTTGTTGAACGTGGTCAAGGTGCAATTAATGAAAATATGGCAACAGGGCGCATTGAAGTACAAGCAACGAAAGTAAATGTATTAAATGCAGCAAAAACAACGCCGATTATTATTGCAGACGATACAGATGCATCAGAAGATGTTCGTTTAAAATATCGTTATTTAGATTTACGTCGCCCTGTTATGTATAACACATTCAAAATGCGTCACGACGTGACAAAAACAATTCGTAACTTCTTAGATTCAGAAGAGTTTTTAGAAGTTGAAACACCAATTTTAACAAAGAGTACACCAGAAGGAGCACGTGACTATTTAGTACCAAGCCGTGTGCATGAAGGTGAATTTTACGCGTTACCTCAATCTCCACAGCTATTTAAACAGCTTCTAATGGTCGGCGGATTTGAGCGTTATTATCAAGTAGCACGTTGTTTCCGCGATGAAGATTTACGTGCCGATCGTCAACCAGAATTCACACAAATTGACATCGAGGCATCATTCTTAACACAAGATGAAATTCTAGAAATGATGGAACGTATGATGACAAAAGTGATGAAAGATGCAAAAGGCGTAGAGGTTCGTGCACCATTCCCTCGTATGAAGTATGCTGATGCAATGGCTCGCTACGGTTCTGATAAACCAGATACACGCTTTGCAATGGAGCTTACTGACTTATCTGAGTTTGCAGCAGATTGCGGCTTCAAAGTGTTCACAAGTGCTGTAGAAAGCGGCGGGCAAGTAAAAGCAATTAATGCAAAAGGTGCAGCAGGTAAATATTCTCGTAAAGACATTGATGCATTAACTGAATTCGTAAAAGTATACGGAGCAAAAGGTTTAGCTTGGTTAAAAGTTGAAGAAGATGGCTTAAAAGGACCAATTGCGAAATTCTTCGGTGAAGAAGATGCAAACGTACTAATGAGCACATTAGATGGGGCTGCTGGTGACTTATTATTATTCGTTGCTGATAAGAAGAGCGTTGTTGCAGATAGCTTAGGTGCACTTCGTTTACGCTTAGGTAAAGAACTTGAGTTAATTGACGAAAGCAAATTTAACTTCCTATGGGTAACAGATTGGCCGCTTCTTGAGTATGATGAAGATGCTGATCGCTACTTCGCAGCGCATCATCCATTCACAATGCCATTCCGTGAAGATGTTGAGTTATTAGAAACAGCACCAGAAAAAGCGCGTGCACAAGCATATGACCTTGTATTAAACGGTTATGAGCTTGGTGGTGGGTCACTTCGTATTTATGAGCGTGATGTACAAGAAAAAATGTTCAAAGCTCTTGGATTCTCTCAAGAAGAAGCACAAGAACAATTCGGATTCTTATTAGAAGCGTTCGAATATGGTACACCACCACATGGCGGAATCGCATTAGGTTTAGACCGTCTCGTAATGTTACTTGCAGGCCGTACAAACCTTCGTGATACAATTGCATTCCCGAAAACAGCAAGCGCAAGCTGCTTATTAACAGATGCTCCAAGCCCTGTTGCAGAAGCGCAGCTTGAAGAGCTATACTTACAATTAAACGTAAAAGAAGAGAAGTAAGAAGGAGTCCTAGATGGTTATACTAAACCCATCTAGGATTTTTTTTAGTGGAAGTTTAAAAAATCTGGTTCAGATAGCAGTCGCATTTCTTCGTTGCTTCGCCAGTCCGGTGCTCGTGTAAGCAATCCTACACTCCGCTCCTCCTGGCGTCAGCGCCTCGAACAGCTCGGCTCTCTGAATCCTCCTTTTTAAACATAGATTGGAAGGGAAATTTAAAAAGTCCGGTTTAGCTAGTAATCCTTTTTTTGAATATGTATTTTTAGGAATTCTATAACTTTTTCTATACAAATAGTCGGAAAAACGCTAGAATACATGGTAGACCATTTTTGTAATAGGAGTGTAGAGCTGAATGTTACATCAATTTTCACGTAATGAATTAGCCTTCGGAAAAGAAGGTCTTGAAATATTAAAAAATAGTACAGTTGGTATTCTAGGAATTGGCGGTGTAGGTTCATTCGCAGCAGAAGCGTTAGCGCGTTCTGGCGTAGGACGTCTTGTATTAGTTGATAAAGACGTTGTAGATATTACAAATGTAAACCGTCAAATTCATGCTTTAGTATCTACTGTAGGACGTTCAAAAGTAGAATTAATGAAAGAGCGCATTGCAGACATTAATCCGGAATGTGAAGTAATTGGACTAGAAATGTTTTATACAGATGAAACATATGAAGAGTTCTTTAAACACGGCTTAGATTTCGTAGTGGATGCATCTGATACAATTACGTTCAAAATTCATTTAATTAAACAATGTTTACGTCGTAAAATTAAAATTATCTCAAGTATGGGCGCAGCAAATAAAATGGACCCAACTCGTTTCCGTATTGCGGACATTTCTAAAACACATACAGATCCAATTGCGAAAGTAATTCGTACGAAGCTTCGTAAAGAGGGTATTAAAAAAGGTGTAAAAGTTGTCTTCTCTGACGAAAACCCAATCGTAATTCGTGAAGAAGTACGTAAAGAAATCGTACCAGACGAAAATGCGAAAATTCGTAAAGCGAAATTACCACCTTCCTCAAATGCCTTCGTACCATCTGTGGCTGGTTTAATTATGGCGAGTCACGTTGTACGTGAACGTATTAAAAACGTAGAAGTGAAGCGTGTAGGGCAAGAATAAAAAATAAAAAAGCGTATATTCCATGAGGAGTATACGCTTTTTTATTTGTATGAAGAGATGTTAAAGAAATATCCATATCGGTAAGACGATAGATTCAAAAGCGATTAAAAATAATAAATAATTCTCGAATTTGTCCGATTTGTATGCAGAAGTCTTTTTTAAACCTCTAATTGTGAAGAATCCTAAAAGTAACACAAGAATCCCAAGTGTAATTTTGAAAATTGTTAATGAAATAGATAACCTCTCCTTTCAGTAACAAGTCTTGTTATGTTTATAATAGCATAAAAGTAATATATTTCCTGTTTCTTTAGAGTATTTTAATTTTCTGCCGAATATATAATATCTAAATTCCCGTTTTGATCCGTTTTAAAAATAGGTGCAATTTGATCTTGCTGTTCATCTACTAACACAAGCTTCCGGGCACGGTCCATAATTCTAACAAGCATCGCATAATCTTCTTCGATTGCTTGTTGTTTTTTCGTTAAAGATGCTAGTTTGACTTCTAGTTCATCGTTTGTTTTTTGTAAGGAGGCAAGCTTTGTATGCAAGTCTTCATTTTCAATTTGTATCTTTTCTAAGTGAGGATTATTATGCCCTAGGTTTTGCAAGAATGAGATTACATCTTGCATTGTAAGAGAATGTTTATTAGAAACGATTGCTTCGGAAAAATCAGCATCAATTACGACTTTTTGTTTTGGTTTTAGCTTTAATAGTTGCTCTTTTTCTACATTTGCTTCCGAACGCTTTAACTCTTTTCTTTGCTTCTTAGCGAGCTGTACAGCATCCTCATAATTTTGTCTGACTTCAGCATTCCAGCGAAAACCACAAGCAGCTGAAGTCCGGTTTAATTTGTCTCCAACTTCATCGAACGCTTTCAGCTGAGTACTTCCACTGCGAATATGTCGTAAAACGGTTTCTGCTAAAAGGAGATCGTCTTCTCTTGTCCATGCATCTTGGCGCGTTTTCATAAGCGAAACCTCCATTATCATGTCGTTTTCGCTTAGATTACCCTTTTGGTTTGCTTTTATACGAACTTTGCAATCTTTCATATACGCCTGAAAGTGCTTGTTCGAATTTCCCCGTTGTTTTCGGCTTATAATATTGCTTGTTTTTTATTTTATCTGGTAAGTATTGCTGCTGTACCCATCCATTTGGATAATCATGTGGATATAAGTATCCAATACCTCTACCTAATGATTCAGCACCTCTATAGTGACTATCTTTTAAATGACTTGGGATATCGCCAGTTTGTCCGTTTCGCAAGTCGTGAAGTGCTGCATCAAGTGCCTTGTATGCTGAATTTGATTTTGGAGAAAGACAAAGTTCGATAACTGCATTGGCAAGCGGAATGCGAGCTTCTGGAAAACCAACACGTTCTGCCGACTCAATCGCAGCAAGTGTACGGGGACCTGCTTGCGGGCTAGCCAGTCCAATGTCTTCATATGCCATAATAAGAAGACGTCTCCCGATACTTTGTAAGTCACCAGCTTCAATAAGGCGCGCTAAATAATGAAGTGCAGCGTTCACATCGCTTCCGCGAACTGATTTTTGAAAGGCAGATAGGACATCATAATGAGCATCTCCGCCTTTGTCGTGAACAAAACTCTTTTTCTGTAAACATTCTTCAGCAATTTCTAATGTGATTTCGGTTGATTGATCGTCTGTTGTAAAGCTAGATAAAACAGCAAGTTCAAGTGCGTTATAAGCCGATCGCATATCTCCGCCAGAGGCATTTGCAAAGTGACACATTGCTTCATCTGTAACAGTTACATGATATTCACCTAAACCTTTTTCTTTATCTTCAAGCGCTCGTTTTAAGCCGATTAAAATATCATTTTCTGTTAGTGCGTGTAGTTCAAAGATTTGACATCGGCTACGAATGGCAGAGTTAATCGCATGGAATGGATTACTTGTTGTTGCGCCAATTAAGGTCAGAAGCCCGCTTTCTAAGTGAGGTAATAAGAAGTCTTGTTTTGCTTTATCTAGGCGGTGAACTTCATCTAAAATTAAAACAAGGTGGCGGTGCATCTTTGCTTCTTGCACGACAACTTCCATGTCTTTTTTATTATGAGTAACAGCATTTAATAGGCGAAAGGGCGTCCCTGTACTGCCGGCAATTGCACTAGCAATCGATGTTTTTCCAGTTCCGGGTGGACCGTATAAAATCATCGATTGGAAATGGTTTGCCTGAACCATTCGCCATAAAATTTTCCCTTCACCAACTAAATGCTCTTGACCAATTATTTCTTTAATATTTGTCGGACGCATTCGGTGTGCGAGTGGTTGTTTCATTATGACCGTCTCCCTTAATATGTAATCATATTCTATGGTATCATCTTTTTTATGGAAAATTGAAATATACTACTGTATTTATAAGTAATTCTGCTTAATTTTTTCATTCTTCTCTTTATTGTAATAATTACCGAGTTTTTCAATGTGATTTTATGTTATCATTTTGATACATAAGTTGAAATTTCTTATAATACTATATTATGCTATAATTTCATAGGATTTTGATTTTAAAATTGTGTTCTTCTTACGAATAAAGATTTAACTAATAGAAGTGAAATTTTGAAAAGAGGTGCGAAATAGATGAAAATTTCAACGAAAGGCCGTTACGGCTTAACAATTATGATTGATCTTGCGAAGAAGTTTGGTGAGGGTCCAATTTCTTTAAAATCAATTGCGCAAGCGCATGACCTATCTGAACATTACTTAGAGCAATTAATCTCTCCACTTCGTAACGCTCGTCTTGTAAAAAGTACGCGTGGTGCATATGGTGGTTATGTATTATCTGACCAACCAGCTAATATTACGGCTGGCGATGTAATTCGTGTTTTAGAAGGCCCAATTAGCGTTGTTGAAATGATAGAAGAGGAAGAACCAGCACAGCGCCAGTTGTGGATGCGTGTTCGTGATGCAGTACAAGAAGTATTAGATAGTACAACTCTAGAAGATTTAGTACGTTATGAGGAAGAGAATCATGGGGGTTATATGTTTTACATTTAATTCCTTGTGAAACGATTTGGAAAGAAGGAGATCTGATGGAACGCATTTACTTAGATCATGCTGCGACATCTCCGGCTCACCCAGAAGTAGTCGAAAAGATGATTCCATATATGACAGAAATATTTGGTAATCCGTCTAGTATTCATTTTTATGGACGCCAAACGCGCCATGCTGTAGATGAAGCAAGACGTGTTTGTGCACGTAGCATTCATGCAAATCCAAATGAAATTATTTTTACAAGCGGTGGTACGGAGGCTGATAATTTAGCACTTTTAGGTGTGGCACGTGCAAACCGCAATAAAGGAAATCATATTATTACGACGCAGATTGAACATCACGCTATTTTGCATACATGTGAAGCGTTAGAGCGAGAAGGCTTTGAGGTGACGTATTTACCGGTTGATGAAACAGGTCGTGTTCAAGTTTCTGATGTAAAAGAGGCGTTAACAGATGAAACGATTCTCGTATCTGTTATGTTTGGAAATAATGAAGTTGGAACGGTTCAACCGATTGCAGAAATTGGAGAACTGTTAAAAGAACATCACGCTTATTTTCACACGGATGCTGTACAAGCCTACGGTTTAACAGCAATTGATGTTAAAGAGTTAGGCATTGATTTATTATCAATCTCAGCTCATAAAATTAATGGTCCAAAAGGTGTAGGTTATTTATATGCTAGCGCGCAAGTGAAGTTTGAATCGTTATTAACGGGCGGGGAGCAAGAGCGAAAACGTCGTGCAGGTACTGAGAATGTACCTAGCATCGTTGGGCTAGAGCAAGCTGTTAAGTTGGCAGAATCAACGCGTGAGCAAAAAATTGCCCAATATGAAGGATTTAAAGATATAATGGTATCTGTCTTTCAAAAAGAAGACATTACTTTCGAGGTAAACGGAAACTTAGAATATCGCTTACCACATGTGTTTAATGTAAGTTTCACAGGAATGGATATTGAGCCGTTTCTTGTAAACTTAGACTTAGCAGGTATTGCAGTATCAAGTGGTTCTGCATGTACAGCTGGTTCTATTGACCCATCGCATGTGTTAGTGGCGATGTTTGGAAAAGATTCCGATCAAATACGTTCATCCGTACGTTTTAGCTTTGGTCTTGGTAATACGAAAGAACAAGTGGAAAAAGCAGCGTACGAAACAGTGAAAATCGTGAAGCGATTAACACAAAAATAGCATGGGAGGTGACATGATGAACAAACTACCTCACGAAACGCGCGTTGTCATTGGGATGTCCGGTGGCGTCGATTCATCTGTAGCAGCTCTTTTATTAAAAGAGCAAGGTTATGATGTAATCGGGATTTTTATGAAAAACTGGGATGATACAGACGAGAATGGTTTCTGTACAGCAACGGAAGATTACAATGATGTAATCGAAGTGTGCAATCAAATCGGTATCCCCTATTATGCAGTAAACTTTGAAAAACAATATTGGGATAAAGTATTTACGTACTTTTTAGATGAGTACCGAGCTGGTCGTACGCCAAACCCAGATGTAATGTGTAACAAAGAAATTAAATTTAAAGCCTTTTTAGAACATGCGATTGCGCTTGGTGCCGATTATGTAGCGACAGGTCATTATGCACGTGTTGCTTATATCGATGGCGAATATAAAATGCTACGCGGTGTTGATGATAATAAGGATCAAACATATTTCTTGAATCAATTAAGCCAAGAGCAACTATCAAAAACAATGTTCCCGTTAGGCGAATTAAAGAAACCACAAATTCGTGAAATGGCAAAAGAAGCTGGTTTAGCAACAGCGACGAAAAAAGATAGTACAGGTATCTGCTTTATTGGTGAGCGTAACTTTAAAGATTTCTTAAGTAACTACTTACCAGCTCAGCCAGGTGTGATGCAAACACTATCTGGCGAAGTGAAAGGGAAACATGACGGTTTAATGTACTATACAATTGGACAACGTCATGGTCTTGGTATTGGTGGTAATGGTGATCCTTGGTTCGCTGTTGGGAAAAACTTGAAAGAAAATATTTTATATGTTGATCAAGGATTCCACAATGAGCTTTTATATGGTGATGAAGTCATTGCTACGAATATAGGTTGGGTAAGCAACAGAGCGAAAGAAAAGGAATTTAAGTGCACAGCGAAATTCCGTTATCGTCAAGAGGATAACAAGGTAACGGTTCAAATCGTTGATGATAATACAGTTCGTATTCTTTGCGATGAACCAATTCGTGCGATTACGCCAGGACAAGCAGTTGTTTTCTATGATGGAGATGAATGCTTAGGCGGTGCTACAATTGATGAAGTATACCGTAGTGGTAAGAAACTAGACTATTTAGGATGAAAAACGAGAAGCCTCTGCCGATTAGCGGTTAGAGGTTTCTTTTTCATAACAGCGAATTTTTGTTCGCTTGGAAAATAGATTATTTGTTATAATTTGTTGTAGAGGTGAAGAACATGTCAAATAAGCTTGAAGCAGGCATTCAATATATGCAAGAAGGAAACTGGGAAGAAGCAGCTAAAAATTTTACAGAGGCAATTGAAGAAAATCCGAAAGATGCACTTGGATACATTAACTTTGCGAATTTATTAGATGTGTTAGGAGATAGCGAACGTGCGATTTTATTTTATAAACGCGCATTAGAACTAGATGGGAAATCAGCTACTGCCTATTATGGACTTGGAAGCATATATTATGGACAAGAGCAATTTACAGAAGCAAAAGCTGCATTTGAGCAAGCAATGCAAGCTGGATTACAATCAGCTGATGTGACATTTATGCTAGGGATTACGTATGTACAGCTTGGAAATGATCGTCTTGCACTGCCATTTTTACAAAGAGCAACTGAATTAGATAGGGCAGATGTAGAAGCGGTATTCCAATGCGGATTATGCTTTGCACGACTAGAACATATTCAGGAAGCGAAACCTTATTTTGAAAAGGTTTTACAAATGGATGAAGAACATGCAGATGCGTACTATAATTTAGGTGTTGCGTACGTGTTTGAGGAAAATAATGAGAAAGCACTTGCTTTATTTAAGAAGGCGACTGAAATTCAACCAGATCACTTTTTAGCAGGGAATGGCATTCGTTTATTAGAGCAAGAAGCCGAATAGAAATCGTACCTTAACGCGCAGTTACCCCTCATCTAATGATAAGTAGAGAGGTGGGGGCTTTACTGCTCGTTAGAGTGAGAGAAATCGGAAAGGAGAGGAAACATGGGAAATCAACATGCAATGGATTTGTTTGAGGAAGAGCAAAAATTTATAAAAGCACAAGTTCTTCATACCATTTTCCACAACGAAGAAAACCTCTATTCCGTTGTCAGTATGAAAATCATTGAAACAAATGAAACATACGACGAAAAAAAAGTGATGATCAACGGTCACTTTCCCCGTATGCATGAAGATGAAGTATTTACATTGACAGGTCACTTTAAAGACCACCCAAAGTACGGAAAGCAATACTTAGTTGAAACATTTAAAAAAGAATTACCTCAAACAAAAACAGGTATGGTGCAATATTTAGCGAGTGATTTATTTAAAGGAATTGGGAAGCGAACAGCAGAAAAGATTGTTGATCATCTCGGAGAACATGCGATTTCTAAAATTATGGACGACCCTGCTGCATTAGAAGGTGTTGTAAACAAGCAGAAAGCGCAAGAAATTTATGACACAATTATTGAACACCAAGGGCTTGAAAAGGTCATGAGCTTTTTAAATGGTTATGGTTTTGGAACGAAGCTCTCGATTAAGATTTATCAGCAGTATAAAGAAATGACGCTTGAAGTGATTCGAAATAATCCATATCAGTTGATTGAAGAAGTCGATGGCATCGGTTTTGGAAGAGCTGACGATATAGGACGAGCGCTAGGGATATCTGGTAACCATAATGATCGTGTGAGAGCAGGATGTTTCTATACGTTAGAAAATGTTTCGCTCCAAGAAGGTCATGTGTTTATGGAAAAGGGTCAACTAGTTCGAGAAACCGTATCGCTTTTAAATAATCAAGAGGGTAATGTGACGGAAGAAGATATTTTGCAATGCGTTGAAATGATGCAAGGTGAAGGGAAAATCATTATAGAAGAAGACCGCATTTATTTAGCTTCGTTATTCTATTCCGAAAAGGGCGTTGTCAAATCAATCCGCCGTCTCATGAACCAAGAAGAGACGCCTTCATTTCCTGAAGCGGAAGTATTATTAACGTTAGGGAAAATTGAAGAGCAGCTAAAAGTACAGTATGCGCCGCTTCAACAAGAGGCAATTCAAACTGCGCTTCATAAGCCGATGATGTTATTAACCGGCGGACCTGGTACAGGGAAGACGACCGTTATTAAAGGAATTGTCGAAATGTATGCTTCCTTGCATGGTTTATCATTAAGCCCGCAAGATTACAGTGATGATAATCCGTTTCCGATTCTGTTAACAGCTCCGACAGGCCGCGCTGCGAAGCGGATGAGTGAGTCAACAGGGCTTCCTGCTTGTACGATTCACCGCTTACTTGGTTGGACGCCAGAAGGATCTTTCCAGCGTAATGAAACGGACCCTGTACAAGGAAAGTTACTTATCATTGATGAGTTTTCAATGGTTGATATTTGGCTCGCAAATCAATTGTTTAAATCATTACCAACAAACATTCAAGTAATTGTTGTAGGTGATGAAGATCAATTACCTTCTGTAGGGCCTGGACAAGTGTTGAAAGATTTATTAGATGCTGGTGCAATTCCGACAGTGAAGTTAACAGAGATTTACCGTCAAGCAGAAGGGTCATCCGTTATTCGGCTTGCCCATGCGATAAAAAATGGTACGCTGCCACCAGACTTAGCACAAAATAAAAAAGATCGTTCGTTTATTGGTTGCTCAGGTGCTCAAATTGTTGAGGTTGTAAAACAAGTATGTGAAAACGCGAAGACGAAAGGGTTTAATGCAAGAGATGTCCAAGTGTTAGCGCCTATGTATCGCGGTCCGGCAGGTATTAATGTGCTAAATGAGGCACTCCAAGAAGTATTTAATCCGAAGAAAGAAAAGAGTAGAGAAATTGCCTACGGTGATGTTGTGTATCGAACGGGTGATAAAGTATTGCAGCTCGTAAATCAACCAGAAAGCCAAGTGTTTAATGGTGACATTGGAGAAATTGTTTCTGTATTTTATGCAAAGGAAAATGTGGAGAAACAAGATATGGTTGTTGTTTCGTTCGATGGGATTGAAGTAACGTATATAAAGCCAGATTTAAATCAAATTACACATGCGTATTGTTGTTCAATTCATAAGTCACAAGGAAGTGAATTTCCAATTGTAATTATGCCGATTGTAAAGAGTTATTACCGCATGTTACGCCGTAATTTAATTTATACAGGTATTACGAGAAGTAAAAAGTTTCTAATTATTTGCGGAGAAGAATCAGCCTTTCAATCTGGTGTGAATCGTCTTGATGATTCCATGCGGCAAACAACGTTAGCTGGTCGCTTGCAGGAATCAAAAGGGGAAGTGCAAATGGTTACGATTGATGGCCAGGAGATGGATGTGGAAAACATTTCACCGTATGATTTTATGTAGCAAGGTGAAATTATATAGTGAAACTTTCAATATAGAGAGCGTTATTTTGAAAGTGTAAGGCAGTTCTAGTATGTATAAATGAGTGCAGTTTGGACATAATGGCGAATAGAATCTGGGAGACTGTAAGGAGATGAAAGCCATATGTTCAGTTGTCCAAATTGCAAAGGGAAAGACATTGGAAAAATAGGTGTCAACCAATTTTATTGCTGGAATTGTTATATTGAATTATCGGTTTCAAAGGGGAAAATCCATACGCATCAAGTAGAAGAAGATGGATCGCTTAGTTCTCTTGATGATTTATTTGATGAGAATGAACGAACCATCGGATAGTCAAAAAGGGGGATTTACTTTGAACGTACGCAATTCATTAATCGCATTAGGTATTGGAGCTGCGGCATATCAATATGCACGTAAACAAGATGTGTTTTCCAAACGTAATATGAAAAGAGCACGCAAAATGATTAAGTCTTATTTATAATCATTTCTATAAAGTGAAAAACTCCCTTCATTCTCAGGGAGTTTTTTCATGTGCTCGTATATAAATAAAAAAGTCCAATTTCAGAAAAAAGATAAGAAAGTCCGTAACATCCAATACCAAGAACTCCGTAATACCACAGCTGTTTCGCACGTTCTTTTCGTGTTGAACGCGTGAAGAGTCCCTTCCAAATACCAAAGCCAATACAGATCCATTCTAGTATCATGAAAAGTGTTGAAAGAATTAACATAAGCCAAACCATTTTATTCCTCCTCACATATTTGCGAGCTGACCTAAGTGCTTGTCCGTATGATGTTAAATATATGTAAGTTTTTTTAAAAACAGTATGGTCTGTATGGAAATGTTTTAGTTCAGTAATTTTTTAAAAGTTTTACACATAACCTTCTCTATTTCTTTTCAAAATAAGGATGGAGGAGGTTTTTCGCTTGAAGAATCTTAAAATTATTTGGATCTATCGATTAGGGTTATTGTTATTAGTGTTTTTATGTTTGCTCGTCTTTTTAAAAATTAAACCACTATGGGCGCCAATCATATTCGTGTTTAAAGTAGCAATTACACCATTTTTAATTGCTTGTTTCATCGCGTATTTACTGCATCCTTTAATTGAAAAATTATATAAAGAGGGAATGCCACGTACACTTGCGATTTTGCTTATTTATATTCTCTTTTTTGGTGGTCTCGGTTATGGAATTTATAAAGGGACACCGGTTGTGATTGCGCAGCTACAAGAAATCAATAAGCAATTCCCGCAGTTTATGAAAATGTATGATTCTTGGATGGACGGTGTGACAGAACAGACAGACAATTTCCCATCGTTTATTCATGAGAAAGTAAAGCAAATATTTGTCGGCATTGAGATGAAGATACAAGCACTTTTAAATAAGGTGATGAGTACAGCGCGTGGTGTACTGGATTCATTACTCATCATTTTCTTGATTCCTTTCATTGTATTTTACATATTAAAAGACTATGGAGAGTTTTATCACGTTTTTTGGAAGCTTGTTCCGAGTAAATGGCGTAGTACAGGACAAGTATTGGCGAAGGAGATCGATAAGTCACTTGGAAGTTATATTCGAGGGCAATTATTTGTTTGTTTAGTTTTAGGAGGAGTGTCCGCTCTTTCATTTTGGTTTATTGGGATGAAGTACCCACTGTTATTAGGCATTATTGTTGGGGTTACCGATATTATTCCTTACTTTGGACCAATTTTAGGAGCGATTCCGACGTTGATGATTGCGGCAACCGTATCCACGAACCTTTTTATTAAAGCGGGCATTGCACTTGCTATTTTACAATTTGTTGAAAGTAACATTCTCTCCCCATATATTGTTGGGAAGTCGTTACGTATGCATCCTGTTATTATTATGCTTGCTCTTTTGATTGGGGGAGAAATAGGTGGAATCGTCGGTCTTTTAATAGCAGTTCCTATTTTGGCGGTGATTCGAACCGTCATTGTTCATATAAAGCCACTCTGGAAACATTGACAAATGGAAACGGATTCGCTACAATTTTGGCATATAGCATATGATTTTAAATTGATGACGGAACGAGTATGTCACAGTCCATTTTTAGAGAGAAACTTCCATCGGCTGAAAGAAGTTTTAAATGAAGGGTGACAGAACGCTAATCCTGAGAGCAGCTAATCCCTGCCGTCTTGCCACGTTACGGCACCATGAGGTGATGAATCGAGAATGTATAAATCGGTTCATAATTAGGGTGGTATCGCGAGTTAACTCTCGTCCCTTTTATAGGGACGGGAGTTTTTTGTTTTTATGAAATTTCTTAAAGGAGGAAATATAGATGAAACAGTTAACAGGAGCACAAATTCGTCAAATGTTTTTAGACTTTTTCGAGGGAAAAGGGCATGCAATTGAACCAAGTGCATCATTAGTTCCGCATGAGGATCCATCTCTTTTATGGATCAACAGTGGTGTAGCGACATTAAAGAAATACTTTGATGGTCGTGTAATCCCGCAAAACCCACGTATTACAAATGCGCAAAAATCAATTCGTACAAACGATATTGAAAACGTTGGGAAAACAGCTCGTCACCATACATTCTTTGAAATGTTAGGAAACTTCTCAATTGGTGACTACTTTAAAGAAGAAGCAATTACATGGGCTTGGGAATTTTTAACGAGCGACAAATGGATTGGATTCGATAAAGAGTTACTATCTGTAACAATCCATCCAGAAGATGAAGAAGCATTTACAATTTGGAATGAGAAAATGGGTGTTCCGAAAGAGCGCATCATTCGTTTAGAAGAAAACTTCTGGGATATTGGTGAAGGACCAAGTGGACCGAACACAGAAATTTTCTATGACCGCGGTGAAGCTTACGGTAACGATTTTAGCGATCCTGAGTTGTATCCGGGTGGAGAAAACGAACGTTACTTAGAAGTATGGAACCTTGTATTCTCTCAATTTAACCATAATCCGGATGGCTCATATACGCCACTTCCAAAGAAAAACATCGATACAGGGATGGGTCTAGAGCGTATGACATCTATCGTTCAAGATGTACCTACAAACTTTGATACAGACCTATTTATGCCAATGATTGGTGCAACAGAATCAATTTCTGGTGAGAAATATCGCGGTGGCGATGTAGAAAAAGATATGGCGTTTAAAGTAATTGCAGACCATATCCGTACAGTAACATTTGCTGTTGGTGATGGAGCTCTTCCTTCTAACGAAGGCCGTGGCTATGTATTACGCCGTTTATTACGCCGTGCTGTACGTTATGCGAAGAAATTAAACATTAACCGTCCATTCATGTTTGAATTAGTACCGGTTGTTGGCGAAGTAATGAAAGACTTCTATCCAGAAGTTCTTGAAAAGAAAGACTTTATTGCAAAAGTTGTGAAAAATGAAGAAGAGCGTTTCCATGAAACACTTCATGATGGAGAAGCAATTTTAGCAGAGGTTATTGCAAAAGCAAAAGAAGAAAAAACGACTGCTATTTCTGGAGTAGATGCGTTCCGTCTATATGACACATATGGTTTCCCAATTGAATTAACAGAAGAATATGCAGAAGAAGCTGGTATGACGGTTGATCATACAGGTTTTGAAGCAGAGATGGAAAAACAACGTGAACGTGCACGTGCAGCTCGTCAAGACGTTGATTCTATGCAAGTTCAAGGCGGCGTACTTGGAGAAATTAAAGTAGCGAGTGAATTCGTTGGTTATGGTACAGTTGCGACAGAAAGTAATGTTGTTGCACTTGTGAAAAATGGCGAGTACACAGATAGCTTACAAGCAGGCGAAGAAGGACAATTAATGCTTGATGTAACACCATTCTATGCTGAGAGTGGCGGACAAATCGCAGACCGCGGTTACCTTCTTGCTGACGGTGTGAAAGTTCTTGTAAAAGACGTACAAAAAGCACCAAATGGTCAAAGCTTACACAAAATAGTTGTGGAAGAAGGAACGTTAACAAAAGAATCAGCTGTAAAAGCTATTATTGATACGAAGAACCGTAGCAGTGTTGTGAAAAACCATACAGCAACGCATATTTTACACCAAGCATTAAAAGATGTACTTGGAACACATGTTAACCAAGCTGGTTCTCTTGTAACATCAGAACGTCTACGCTTTGACTTCTCTCACTTCGGTCAAGTACAAGCTGACGAATTAGAAAAAATTGAGCGTATTGTAAACGAAAAAATTTGGGAAAGTATTGATGTTGAGATTTCTCAAAAAGCAATTGAAGAAGCAAAAGAAATGGGTGCAATGGCATTATTCGGTGAAAAATACGGAGATGTTGTACGCGTTGTCCAAGTAGGCGATTATAGCTTAGAACTTTGCGGTGGTTGTCACGTTGATAACACAGCATCTATCGGTATTTTCAAAATTGTTGCTGAGTCTGGTATCGGTGCTGGAACTCGTCGTATTGAGGCAGTGACTGGTAAATCTGCATACGAATTAATGAACGATCAAGTAAGTTTATTAAAAGAAGCTGCAGGCAAAATGAAAACAAATCCGAAAGATATTTTAACAAGAGTAGACGGTCTATTTACTGAAGTGAAACAACTTCAAAAAGAGAATGAATCTCTTGCTGCAAAATTAAGTAACATTGAAGCTGGAAACTTAACAGATTCAGTTGTTACAGTGGATGGAGTAAATGTATTAGCAACAAAAGTAAATGTTGCAGATATGAATAACTTACGTACAATGATGGATGACCTGAAAAATAAATTAGAGTCTGCAGTCGTTGTATTAGCAGCTGTAAATGAGGATAAAGTGAATATTCTAGCAGGTGTAACGAAAGATTTAATCAATCAAGGTTACCATGCAGGTAAACTTGTGAAAGAAGTTGCTTCTCGCTGCGGCGGTGGCGGTGGCGGCCGTCCTGACATGGCTCAAGCAGGTGGTAAAAACCCAGCGCAAGTGGATGATGCACTTGCATTTGTAGAAGAGTACGTTAAATCTGTTTCAAAATAAAGAGATAGTAGTGTACAATAGTAGGGAGAGGAGAGATTCTTCTCCCTATACTTACTACTTATAAGTGAGGTGCTTAAAATGGACGGTTTTGATAAAACAATGAAGTTTAACTTTCAAGATGAAAAACAGAGTGTCCATGTAAACGATGTACTTTTAACTGTGTATGATGCACTTCAAGAAAAAGGCTATAATCCGATTAACCAAATCGTCGGTTATTTATTAAGTGGAGACCCAGCATACATACCTCGTCATAAAGATGCACGAAGCATTATTCGCAAGTTAGAACGTGATGAATTGATTGAAGAGCTTGTGAAGTCTTATTTGAAACAACATCGTGAGGAGTAGTTTATGCGGATATTAGGTTTAGATGTTGGTACAAAAACAGTCGGCGTTGCGATTAGTGACGAAATGGGCTGGACAGCACAAGGTTTAGAAACGATTAAAATTAACGAAGAACGAGGTCAATTTGGTTTTGATCGTATTTCTGAGTTAGTAAAACAGTACAATGTGGACAAGATAATAGTAGGATTGCCAAAGAACATGAATGGTACAATCGGACCACGTGGTGAGGCTTGCCAGCAATTTGCACAATCCTTACGTGAACTGTTACAATTAGACGTCATGATGTGGGACGAGCGTCTGTCAACGATGGCAGCGGAACGTCTTCTTATTTCGGCTGATGTAAGTCGAAAGAAGCGAAAGCAAGTGATCGATAAGATGGCTGCAGTCGTGATTTTGCAAGGATATTTAGATAGTAAATAAGAGGTGACCAGAATGGAAGAAAATCAAATTACAATTGTAGACGAAAAAGGTAACGAGCATTTATGTGAAATTATTTTCACTTTCGATGCTGAAAAATTTGGCAAAAAATCTTATGTAGTCTTTTCTCCGATTGGTGAAGTTGACGAAGATGGCGAACAAATTTATGATGCAATGGCTTTCGAACAAAACGAAGAAGAGTCAGGTGGAACATTACTTCCAATCGAATCTGAAGAAGAGTGGGAAATGGTACAAGAAATGTTTAACACACTTGCTGAAGAAGAAGAGGGCGAAGCGTAATTCAGGTGAAGAAGATGGGCTGTACATGCAGTCCATCTTTTTTTGTATTCTCGTGCAAAATGACAGATTTTTTGTCGAAACTACATAATTGTTTGTAGTATAATGAGACGGATTGTATAAAATAAAAAACTATCTGCAAATGAATGAGCTTTGCTTTGGGTTTGTAGGGCATTGTATAGAGGATGTACATATGGTCTACAATGGAATAAGGAGGAAGAACTTTGATAGAGAATCAAGTGAAGAAGAAGCGTAGACACACACTTTTAATAGTGGTTATTGCACTACTTGTGGTCTGCGTGTCAGTCTATGCGTATATTTCATCTGCGTTAAAACCAGTTGATAGCGGGAATAAAAAAGAAATTGAAGTAGAGATTCCAAAAGGTTCATCTACAAGTAAAATCGGAGAGATTTTAGAAGAAAAAGGCGCTATTAAAAACGGTACAGTATTTAGCTTCTATGCAAAAGCTAAATCTAAAAATTTGCAGGCAGGTACATATTTGCTAAATTCGTCAATGAATGTAGATGATGTAATGGAACAAATGTCATCGGGTAATGTCCATCGTCCAGTTGCTTATAAATTGACGATTAAGGAAGGTGCACAAGTTGTTGAAATCGCAGATATAATTGCGAAGGAACTGAAATGGAATAAAGATGATGTTGTGCGCCAATTAAACGATAAGGCTTTTATTCAAAAAATGCAGCAAAAATATCCGATATTATTAACAAATAAAATTTTTGATGCCAATATTAAATATCCGTTAGAAGGCTACTTATACCCAGCGACATATTCTTTCTATAAAAAAGATACAACATTGGAAGAAATTGTGACGTCAATGCTTGAAAAAACGAATGCATTAATTGTTCAAAATGAGGCGAAAATGAAAGAAAAGCAGCTGGACGTTCACCAGCTTTTAACATTATCTTCTTTAATTGAGGAAGAGGCGACAGGGTTTACAGATCGTCAAAAGATCTCTAGCGTCTTTTATAATCGTTTAGCGAAAGGGATGCCGTTACAAACAGATCCGACAGTATTATATGCGCTTGGAAAGCATAAAGAACGTGTATTATATGAGGATTTAAAAGTAAATTCACCGTATAATACGTATGTTATAAAAGGATTACCTGTTGGACCAATTGCGAATTCTGGCAAGCATTCAGTACAAGCAGCGTTAGAACCTGCACAAACAGATTATTACTATTTCTTAGCAGCACCAAGTGGTGAAGTGTATTATGCAAAAACGTTAGAAGAACATAATGCATTAAAACAAAAATATATTACACAAAAGAAATGAAAATAGGAGGGAGAGCGAAAAGGGTCGCATATCCCTCTTTTTTATGATAAAATATATCGGGTTAAAAACTGGCAGAAGAATCGTTTTTAATATCAAAACGGGACGTACAAGCTAAGGGTGAAGCTGGCTTGTATTTTTATTGCATTCTATGTGTGAAAAGATAGAAACTGACACGTCATAGAGGCACTTCTCCATGTAAATAAGGAGGACCATTTATGGAGGATGCAGTTAACGAGTACCTATTATCATTTATTGATCCAAAAGATAAACTTATTCTTGAAATGGAACAGTACGCAGGTGAACATCATGTGCCAATTATGGATCGTCTTGGAATGGAGTTTATGTTGCAATTTTTACGTTTAATTGGGCCAAAAAGCATCTTAGAGCTCGGAACAGCAATTGGTTACTCCAGTATTCGTATGATGCAAGCTATCCCTAATTCTCGCATTGTGACAGTAGAACGAAATAGCGATCGATATGAAAAAGCACTTGAATATATAGAGCGTTCTTCTGTAAAAGAGCGTATTTCCGTTATTTATGGTGATGCATTAGAAACAGGTGAACAAGTGAATGAACATGGAACATTTGATGTTATTTTTATTGATGCCGCAAAAGGACAATATCGTCGCTTTTTTGACTTATATGAACCGTTATTAAATCCGGGGGGTGTCATTATTTCAGATAATGTTATGTACCATGGACTTGTAACGACAAAAGAAAAAATTGAAAATAGACGTACGCGTGGTTTGATTCGTCGTATTAAGACGTACAATGAATGGCTAATGAACCATGAAGGATATGATACAACTATTTTTCCGATTGGTGATGGAGTAGCCGTGAGTAAAAAGAGAGGGTGACAACAGTATGAAAAAACCTGAATTGTTAGTAACGCCAAGAGCGGTGGCGGACATTGAACCTCTTGCAAAAGCAGGGGCAAGTGCAGTAATGATCGGTGAGCAAAAGTTTGGCTTACGTTTAGCAGGGGAGTTCACGCGTGATGATGTGAAACAAGCTGTAAGCATTGCACATGAAAATGGTATGAAAGTATACGTAGCGATGAACGCTATGTTCCATAACGACAAAGTAGAAGAATTAAAAGACTACGTTGCATTCCTGCAAGAAGTACAGGTAGATGCAATCGTCTTTGGAGATCCTGCAGTATTAATGACTGTGCGTGAAGTAGCACCAAACATGCAAATGCATTGGAATACAGAAACGACAGCAACGAACTGGTTCACATGTAACTATTGGGGCCGTAAAGGTGCAAAACGTGCTGTGCTTGCACGTGAATTGAGCTTAGATGAAATTGTTGAATTAAAAGAAAACGCTGAAGTTGAAGTAGAAGTACAAATTCACGGTATGACATGCATGTTCCAATCAAAGCGTTCATTAGTTGGAAACTATTTTGAATATCAAGATCGTAATCTGGAGATTGAAAAGAAAAAGTATGAAGAAAATATGTTTTTACATGATCCAGAGCGTAATAACAAGTATCCGATTTATGAGGACGAAAATGGTACTCATATTATGAGTCCGAATGATATTTGTTTCATTGATGAGTTAGATGAACTTATCGATGCTGAAATCGATAGCTTGAAAATTGATGGTGTGTTAAAAAGTTCTGAATACATTATCCAAGTGACAAAGAAATATCGTAAAGCTATTGATTTATGTGTAGAAGATCGCGATGCGTATTATGACATGAAAGACGATTTATATAAAGAGATAGAAGAAATTCAACCAGTAAATCGTCCGTTAGATACAGGATTCTTCTTTAAAGAAACGGTTTACTAAACGAGGAGGGTGTAGGATATGACTGTACAAGAAATTTCACGAGTAATCGATGGAAAACGCGTTATTGTGAAAAAACCTGAATTGTTAATCCCTGCAGGTAATTTAGAGAAATTAAAAGTAGCTATTCATTACGGTGCAGATGCTGTATATTTAGGTGGACAGGAATTTGGTCTGCGTTCAAATGCAGGGAACTTTACGCTAGAAGAAATGGCAGAAGGCGTAGAATTTGCAAAGAAATATGGCGCGAAAATATATGTAACAACAAATATCTTTGCACATAATGAAAATATGGATGGATTAGAAGATTATTTAAGAGGGATTGAAAAAGCTGGTGTAACAGGTATTATTGTTGCAGACCCGCTTATTATCGAGACGTGTAAACGTGTAGCTCCTTCTGTTGAAGTACATTTAAGTACACAACAGTCTCTATCCAACTGGAAAGCAGCGCAGTATTGGAAAGAAGAAGGCTTGCATCGTCTTGTATTAGCTCGTGAAGTCGGCTATGAAGAAATGAAGGAAATTAAAGAAAACGTTGATATTGAAATTGAAGCGTTCGTCCATGGGGCAATGTGCATTGCATACTCTGGAAGATGTACATTAAGTAATCATATGACAGCACGTGACTCGAACCGTGGTGGTTGTTGTCAGTCATGTCGTTGGGATTATGACCTAGTTCAAGCAGTATCACAACATAAAGAAGCAGAAGAGCTTCCTTTATTCCAAGAAGGCGATGCACACTTTGCAATGAGTCCAAAAGACTTAAACTTGATCCTTTCAATTCCGAAAATGATTGAAATTGGAATTGACAGCTTGAAGATTGAAGGACGCATGAAATCTATTCACTACGTAGCAACAGTAGCAACTGTGTACCGCAAAGTAATTGATGCATATTGCGCGGATCCTGATAACTTTGAGTTTAAACAAGAATGGTTAGATGAGCTCGATAAATGTGCAAATCGTGATACAGCGCCTGCATTCTTTGAAGGAGTTCCAGGATACCAAGAACAAATGTATGGAAATCATAGTAAGAAAACAACGTATGATTTTGCTGGTTTAGTGTTAGATTATAATGAAGAAACAGGCATTGTCACAATCGAACAACGTAACTACTTCAAACCAGGGCATGAGGTTGAGTTCTTTGGGCCAGAAATAGAAAACTTTACACAAACGGTGGAGAAAATTTGGGATGAGGATGGAAACGAATTAGATGCAGCGAGACATCCGTTGCAAATCGTGAAATTCAAAGTGGATCAACCAGTGTATGTGAATAATATGATGCGAAAAAGCATACATCAATAAGAAAGAGTGGTAGTTGAATGGGGACGAATAAGCCGGTTGTAATTGGAATCGCTGGTGGTTCAGGATCAGGTAAAACAAGTGTAACAAAAGCAATTTTTGATCAATTTCAAGGTCATTCCATTTTAATTTTGGAGCAAGATTATTATTACAAAGACCAAAGTCATCTGCCAATGGAAGAGCGTTTAAAAACAAATTACGATCATCCATTAGCGTTTGATAATGACTTATTAATTGAGCACTTACATCAGTTGCTTGCATATAAGCCGGTTGAGAAACCCGTATATGATTATACATTGCATACACGCTCAGAAGAAATTATTCCAGTTGAACCGAAAGATGTAATTATTTTAGAAGGGATTCTTATCTTAGAAGACCCGCGTCTTTGTGATTTAATGGATATTAAGGTGTTTGTTGATACGGATGCTGACCTTCGTATTTTACGTCGCATGCAACGTGATATTAAAGAGCGTGGCCGTACAATGGACTCTGTTGTTGAGCAGTATGTAAATGTTGTACGTCCAATGCACAACCAATTTATTGAGCCTTCTAAGAAATTTGCGGATATAATTATTCCAGAAGGCGGACAAAATCATGTTGCAATCGATATTATGGTCACAAAAATTGCAACAATTCTTGAACAAAAAGTGAATTTGTAATAGCATAGTAAAAGATATACGATAGGAAGGGATTTTTTCCCTTCCTATCGAATACAATGAAACATGCCAACCTCATCTATCTATAGGTGAGGGCATATTTATATGAACTTTCCATACATATCTTCTTTATATGAGGAAGAATTGGAAAATACGGGGTTGTATGTGACAACTCCGCTAGTGCATGTGTACTAGAAACCTCCGCTATAGGATAAAGCGGAGGAGTTTTCATATTGAACTCCTCTTTTTTTCGGGGGATTGGTATATAAAAGGAGTGGAAAACATGGCAACAGAAAAAACATACCCTATGACGCAAGAGGGTAAACAAAAATTAGAAAACGAAATTGAGCAATTAAAAACAGTAAGACGTAAAGAAGTTGTAGAGCGTATTAAAATCGCACGTAGCTTCGGTGATCTTTCTGAGAACTCGGAGTACGATGCAGCGAAAGATGAGCAAGCATTCGTAGAAGGACGTATTACACAACTAGAAAATATGATTCGTAACGCAGTTATCATTGAAGATAATGGCGAAGAGTCTACAGTTGTAACATTAGGTAAAACTGTAGTATTCAAAGAATTACCAGATGGAGATGAAGAAGCTTACACAATCGTTGGTAGCGCAGAAGCTGATCCATTTGAAGGAAGAATTTCTAACGATTCTCCAATCGCAAAAAGCTTATTAGGTAAGCAAATTGGTGAAAAGGTAGCAATCCAAACGCCAGGCGGAGAAATGCAAGTAGAGATTATCTCTGTAAAATAATAAAAAAGGTTCACTCATATGGGTGAACCTTTTTTATTTTTTCTCTTTTATTATCCCATTGCTCTCAAGATTCTGAGTGAAAAGTGCTATATAATCGTCCATGATAGTTTAGTTTGAGCGATAAAAGAGAAAGGATCCTTAAGGGAGTTTTCACTTTATTCGACATAATATGACGATGTAAGAGCTTTAATTCTGATATTATAAGTGAGGAATTTTATACTTTTATGTTTTGAAGTGTGAAGAGAGTTTAAAAGGGATAAGGAAGAGGGGCAGTTCATGAAAAAGAAATTATTTGCAGCACTCACTTGTGGCGTTATGATGACAGGATTAGCGGCATGTGGATCTATTGAGAAAACAAGTGTATCAAACGAATCGAAACCGAAACAAGAAGAAAAAAAGGATGATGCAGCAACTTCGTCTTCAAACAGCACACCGAATACAAAGGGGAACACGGAATTAGATAAGGATAAAAAGGAACAGAAATTCGAAGACTTTGCTCTAGAGTATCAGTTAGCTATTGTAATGAGAATGTTTCAGGATGTGACGATTAAGTATGATTATGCGATTGGTAATTCAGAATATTTGTTACAGGATACAATGGATCAGAAGACAATAGATGATATGAAGAATATGTTACAAGAACAGGCAAAGAATAATGATAAACTTTTTAAAGATGAAGTGAATCAAGCGTATACTTACTTAAATCAATCTAAAGTAAGTAATAAAGATGAAATTCAAAAGTTAATTAACGCAGAAAATGAATATTTAAAGATCGTAGACAAGATGATCGCATGTATTGATTCTGTAACGGTTGAGAATGCAAAAGAAAAAAGAAGTGAAATGCAAGCTTTACAACCGGATTATTTAAAAGCAGCAGCTCAAGTAACAACTACTACAATTGAGGTTGCAAAAAATTCAGGAATAGATGAAGAGAGTTTTAGGTCAATTCTTATGAAATTTCTAAAGCAGCCAAAAGATTTATAAAAATCATTCAATCATACAAGAAAAATACAAACTCTAATAATATTTCGTTCTGTATAAAAGGAATGACACCTCGTCTAAACTGAAAAGACGAGGTGTTTTTTATGAAAATCAAACGGAGAATTATCATCACCTTATTATGCTTTACATGCATCATGTTGCTATTGCTTGGAAGATTGGTACAAATACAGCTTATATCTACTGAATCATTTACAGATAAACATATAAATTTAATTGAAAAGAGTGTTACCCAGCGTACACAAGCAGTTACAGTGGATGATGGTAGGGGGCGTTTTATTGATCGAAATGGAGTAGAACTTGGTGAAGAAAAGTATTCAGTGTTAATTATTTTTCCATTTCTACAAATAAAAAATGACATGTTAGAGAAAATTGCGCATATCATTAGTGTGCCGGGACAAGACATAAATCTGCAAATGAAAGACAAACGAAAACCATTTATATTTCAAAGAGGTGATAAACCGTTTCAATTAACGAAAGAACAGGTGGAAAAGATTAATCGTGCGGATATGTTAGGCATGGTTGCAACTGAAGTAAGGGTGAAACAAATACCAGAAGCAGAACATTTAATTGGTGCAGTAGGAGAAAACGAGAATGAAATTCAAAAGCGATACGGGGAAATGAAGAAGTTCCCTATTCAAACACCGATTGGTATTTCAGGACTTCAACAATCATTTGATGAATTTTTAATGACTGATGGTGAAACGAAAGTGTTGTATCAAGTGGACAGACAGGGCGAACCGATTTTTGGGAAACGTGCAAAATATACATCTCCTGGAAATCCTTTTTATCCAGTTACGATTCAAACAACGATAGAAAAGTCTTTGCAACAAAAAGCAGAAGAGCTTGTGCAAATGCATGGAATAAAAAACGGTGGATTGGTACTACTTGATGTGAAGAAGAGTGAAATTTTAGCAATGGTGAGTAAACCATCTTTACAGACGAATGATAAGCGTACGTATCAAAAAACGATGGAAAACCAAATGCTAACGCCTCATTTTCCTGGTTCTATTTTTAAAACAGTTGTAGCGGCCGCGGCAATTGATAATGATATAATTCAATCTCATCGTATGTTTAACTGTGATACAGATCCGTATGGCGAAAATACTCCGCAGGTTATGATGGGGAAATTAAGCTTCACAGAGAGCTTTGCTAGGAGTTGTAACAGGACATTTGCTGTGCTTGGTGATGAATTGATGCAAAAGGATAAACATGTAATGGAAACGTATTTAGAAGCGCTAGGAGCGAGTGAGAAGGTAGGATGGAAAGGGCAAGTGTTTCATACGTCTGGGTTTAAACAGTTGATAGAAGAGAAAAAAGCAATTGTTTGGAATGAAGAAGAAACTAAGATGAGTCACAAAGCAATCGCCCAAACGGCGATTGGGCAAAAGGATGTAAGAATATCCCCTTTAGCTGTTGCAAATATGATGGCGACGATTGCAAGAAATGGAGAGAAGAAAGAAGTAAAAGCTGTAAAAGAAATACGGTACAAAAATGGCACAAGATTTTTTCATTTTGAAGATCATAAATTGCAGGGGCGACAACTCTCTTATCATACAGTGAAACAAGTGCAATCACTATTAAGAAAAGTAGTAACGATGGAGAAAGGAACAGGTACTACTTTTCAGTCATTACCGCTATCTGTTGCCGGAAAATCTGGGACGGCACAAACAGGAAAAGAAAATCGTGTAAATCGTTGGTTTGCGGGTTACTTCCCGTATGAAAACCCAAGATATGCGTTAGTAGTTGTTGACTTAGAAACGAATAATGAACAAAATACTGTAACACCGATTTTTAAAGAATTTGTAGAAGAGATTGCTCACTTGGAAAGTAGAAGGTAATCTTGCAATTTATTATCAAATGTTTTCATTTCGTGAAAAAATTACTGTAGTTATTCAACCTTTTAAGATTTAGTGTTACAATAGCAAGTAGGAAAAACTGCATGGAGGTTTGAAGAATGGCAGGAGGATCTAGATTCCAACAGAAACAACAAAAACGTCGTCAAAACGGTGTTTTAAATATTGCAATTGCTATTGTGTTATTAGCAGTACTTGTTGTAGCGTATCAAGTATTCTTTACTTCTGATACAACAGAGCAAGCATCTTCTCCAGACAAGAAAGTATCTCAGCAAACAACGAAAGATAATAAAACTGAGAAAACGAAAGAGAAAGAAGAAGCTAAGAAACAAGAGCAAGCAGCAGCGAAGAAAAAAGAGGACGAAGAGAAACAAAAAGCTGAGGAAGAAGCAAAAGCAAATGAAAAGGCCCCAGCTGAAAAAACACAGCCTAAAGCAACAGATGCTTATACGAAACCTTCTTGGAAGCCAGTTGGTACAACGCAAGGTGCAACACCGGCAATGACATTTCAACAAGGATCAGCAGATTGGAATGAGATGAAACAAGCAATTTCCGCTGCAATCGAAGTTCCAGTGGAACAATTGGTTATTCACCGCATTGGGAATAACGGTAAGCAAAAAGCGTACGGTAATGTTCAAGATAAACAAACTGGTAAAAGATATTATGTAAATATTGATTGGGTAGAAAATGAGGGTTGGAAACCAGCACTTGTTCAAACTCTAAACTAAAAAAGAGAGAGGTTCTTAGAACCTCTCTCTTTTTTAGTTAGCGTAATTTTTTTAATTTAAAATGAACAACTGCGCTGTAATAAGGTCTTTTGCTCTCGGGATCCATAACCATTTGATGAGAAATATGATGAACTTCCAGCATAAGTGCTTTGTTATTGTCAATTTGTTCGTTAATTTTCTTTTCTAAGGAAACTAAGTTTGGTGCTTCAAAAAATTCTACTTTATCTTCCAGCATTTCAAACGTAAATGACACAAAAAACGCTCCTCTCCATATAATCAAGTTAAGTGTAACAAAGAAAAGAAGGAAATACCATTTCCGTTTCAATTGACATTTTCGTAAAGAAAGCATATCATACTGATAAAACCGATAAGAAAAAGGGGAATTTTATATGGGTACAGAATTTAACGGTTTATTTGATGAGTGGGCTCATACGTACGATTCATTCGTACAAGGCGAAGATATACAATATAAAGAAGTTTTCGCTCGTTATGAGGAGATTTTAGAGGATGTAGTAAATAAATCATTTGGAAATGTATTAGAATTTGGTGTTGGTACTGGTAATTTAACAAATAAATTATTACTTGCTGGCCATACTGTTTACGGCATAGAGCCGTCACGTGAAATGCGTACAATCGCAAAGCAAAAGCTACCAGAAGGATTTTCAATTACAGAGGGAGATTTTCTTTCTTTTGATGTTCCCGATTCTATTGATACAATTGTAAGCACTTATGCGTTTCATCATCTAACAGATGAAGAAAAAGATGAAGCAATTGCGAGGTATAGTCAATTGCTTCATAAAGGTGGTAAAATAGTGTTTGCTGATACGATATTTGCAGATCAAGAAGCGTATGATAAAACTGTTGAAACTGCAAAACAAAGAGGTTTTCATCAGTTAGCAAACGATTTGCAAACAGAATACTATACACGTATTCCGATCATGCAATCTATTTTTGAAAACAATGGCTTCCATGTAACATTTACGAGATTAAATCATTTCGTTTGGGTAATGGAGGCAACTAAGCAATAGAAAGAGGGATTAGATTGAGAATTGCTGTAATTGGAGCAATGGAAGAAGAAGTACGTATTTTACGTGACAAATTAGAACAAGCAGAAACAGAAACCGTTGCAGGTTGTGAATTTACGAAAGGGACATTAGCAGGACATGAAGTAATCTTGTTAAAGTCTGGTATTGGTAAAGTAAATGCGGCTATGTCGACGACAATTTTATTAGAGAGATACCAACCTGAAAAAGTAATTAATACAGGCTCAGCTGGTGGATTCCATCAATCTTTAAATGTTGGGGATGTTGTCATCTCAACAGAAGTTCGCCATCATGACGTGGATGTAACTGCATTTGATTACGAATATGGTCAAGTGCCAGGGATGCCACCAGGATTTAAAGCGGATGAAGCACTAATAGCATTAGCTGAGAAATGTATGAAATCCGAAGAGAACATTCAAGTTGTGAAAGGAATGATTGCAACAGGAGATTCATTTATGAGTGATCCAAACCGAGTTGCAGCAATCCGTGATAAATTTGAAAATCTTTACGCAGTAGAAATGGAAGCAGCAGCGGTTGCGCAAGTATGTCATCAATACAAAGTACCATTTGTAATTATTCGTGCACTTTCTGATATTGCTGGTAAAGAATCAAACGTTTCATTTGATCAATTTTTAGATCAAGCAGCTCTTCATTCTACAAACTTTATTGTAAAAGTGTTAGAAGAGTTAAAGTAATGTAACAAAAAGGCAACTGTCTCATATAAAGAAGATACATACAGTTGCCTTTTCTTTATTGGCAAATAAGGAGGAGAACACGATGAAGGTGTATCGTGGAGTTCATGAATTAATCGGTCATACACCGATTGTAGAAATTATTCGTTTTTCACTTCCAGAGGGCGTTCGTTTATTTGCAAAGCTTGAATTTTATAATCCAGGTGGAAGCGTGAAAGATCGCTTAGGAAGAGAATTGATTGAAGATGCACTAGCAAAAGGACTTGTAAAGCCAGGGGGAACAATTATTGAACCGACGGCAGGGAATACTGGCATTGGACTGGCACTCGCAGCACTAGAGCATGATTTACATGTAATTGTTTGTGTTCCAGAAAAATTCAGTATTGAAAAGCAAGAGCTGATGAAAGCACTTGGTGCAACAGTTGTGCATACGCCAACTGAACAAGGAATGACAGGCGCAATTGCGAAGGCGAAAGAATTAGTAAAAGAAATTCCAAATTCATACTCTCCAAGTCAATTTGCAAATGATGCAAATCCACGTGCCTATTTCAAAACATTAGGACCAGAGCTGTGGGAAGCGTTGGATGGAGAGATTAACATATTCGTAGCAGGTGCAGGTACTGGCGGTACATTTATGGGAACTGCCTCCTATTTAAAAGAACAAAATCGTGAAATTAAAACGGTGATTGTAGAACCAGAAGGATCTATTTTAAATGGTGGTGAAGCAGGTTCACATGAAACAGAAGGAATCGGTCTTGAATTTATTCCGCCATTTTTAAAATCATCATATTTCGATGAAATTCATACCATTTCTGATCGAAATGCATTCAGACGTGTGAAAGAATTAGCGCAGAAAGAAGGCCTTCTTGTTGGTAGTTCTTCAGGAGCAGCATTTCATGCGAGCCTATTAGAGGCTGAAAAGGCAAAACCAGGTACAAATATTGTAACGATTTTTCCAGATAGCAGTGAGCGTTATTTAAGTAAAGATATATACAAAGGGTGGGAATAAAAAATGAGAGCAAAAACAAAGTTAATTCATGGTATTCGCATAGGAGAACCTTCAAATGGATCTGTAAACGTACCGATTTATCAAACAAGTACGTACAAACAAGAAGCAGTTGGTAAACATCAAGGATACGAATATTCACGTACAGGTAATCCAACGCGTTCAGCATTAGAAGAAATGATTGCCGTATTAGAAAACGGTCATGCAGGATTTGCATTTGGTTCAGGAATGGCTGCTATTACAGCAACTATTATGTTATTCTCAAAAGGAGATCATGTCATTTTAACAGATGACGTATATGGCGGAACATATCGTGTGATTACAAAAGTATTGAATCGTTTCGGTATTGAACATACATTTGTAGATACAACAAATTTAGATGAAGTAGCAGAAGCAGTTCGTCCGAATACGAAAGCAATCTATGTAGAAACACCAACAAACCCATTATTAAAAATTACAGATATTAAGCAAATTTCCGCGTTTGCAAAAGAAAAAGGTTTACTAACAATTATTGATAACACATTCATGACGCCATACTGGCAGTCACCAATTTCTTTAGGAGCAGATATTGTACTTCACAGTGCAACGAAATATTTAGGTGGACATAGCGATGTTGTTGCCGGATTAGTTGTTGTAAATAGCCCACAATTAGCAGAAGACCTTCATTTCGTTCAAAACTCAACAGGTGGTATTCTTGGACCACAAGATAGCTTCTTGTTACTTCGTGGTTTAAAAACATTAGGAATTCGTATGGAAGAACATGAAATAAATTCACGCGCGATTGCTGAGTTTTTAAATAATCATCCAAAAGTTAATAAAGTATACTATCCAGGCCTTGAATCACATCCGAATCATGCATTAGCAACTGAACAAGCGAATGGATATGGTGCAATTATTTCATTCGATGTCGATAGTGAAGAAACGCTAAATAAAGTACTTGAGAAACTGCAGTATTTTACGCTTGCTGAAAGTTTAGGAGCAGTAGAAAGCTTAATTTCTATTCCAGCTCAAATGACACATGCATCTATTCCAGCAGATCGTCGTAAAGAGCTAGGAATTACAGATACATTAATTCGTATTTCTGTCGGTATTGAAGATGGCGAAGATTTAATTGAAGATTTAGCCCAAGCATTAGCATAATAAAAAAGCACTGCTAAAAAGGCAGTGTTTTTTTAAATACAATTTGTGAAATTTTTCACAAATTAGACACACACAATTAAAAATATTTCGTGTATAGTAAAATCATGAAATAATACTTCACACATAAATATGTGAAACATTTCACAAATAATAGGATTCATGTAGGAAAAGTAACTCTATTTTTTTACGCTAATAGGGACGTATTAAGACCCTTAGGGTCTATTTAAGTCCATATAGCAGAATAGGAGGAAATTACATGGTAGTCAAAGAGAAAGTTGTAAATGAAACGCAAGAAGTGGCAGAAATGATTGAGACGTTAGTAAAGAATGGTAAAAAAGCTTTACAAGCATTAGAAGGTTTTACACAGGAACAAATTGATAAAATTGTACATGAAATGGCACTTGCGGGCGTGGATCAACATATGCCGCTTGCAAAAATGGCTGTTGAAGAAACGGGACGCGGTGTGTATGAGGATAAATGTATTAAAAATATTTTTGCAACTGAATATATTTGGAATAGCATAAAAAATGACAAAACAGTGGGGATTATTCGTGAGGATCCACATGAGGAAGTAATAGAAATTGCAGAGCCGGTCGGTGTGGTTGCTGGGGTAACGCCAGTAACAAATCCAACGTCAACAACGATGTTTAAAGCGATCATTGCGATAAAAACGAGAAACCCAATTATTTTTGCATTCCACCCTTCAGCGCAGCAATGTTCTATCGCAGCTGCAAAAACAGTGCGCGATGCTGCAGTGAAAGCTGGTGCACCAGAGAACTGTATTCAATGGATTGAAAAGCCTTCTGTTGAGGCAACAAAACAATTAATGAATCATGAAGGTGTAGCACTTGTTCTGGCAACAGGAGGAGCAGGAATGGTAAAATCAGCATATTCAACTGGTAAACCAGCTTTAGGAGTAGGACCAGGTAACGTTCCATGTTATATGGAAAAATCAGCGAATGTGAAACGTGCTGTGAATGATGTAATCTTATCAAAAACATTTGATAACGGTATGATTTGTGCTTCTGAACAAGCAATTATTGTAGACAAAGAGATCTATAATGATGTGAAACAAGAAATGATAGCAAACAATTGTTATTTTGTAACAGAAGATGAACGGAAAAAATTAGAGAAACTTGTCATTAATGAAAATACATGTGCAGTAAATAGCGATATTGTTGGGAAATCTGCTCACTACATTGCATCACTAGTAGGAATTGCAGTACCAGAAGATACAAAAATGCTGGTTGCAGAAATTAAAGGAGTCGGCGCAAATTATCCGCTATCCCGCGAAAAATTAAGCCCAGTATTAGCTTGTATAAAAGCAAATTCATTAGAAGAAGGATTGCAGCATTGTGAAAACATGTTAGAGCTTGGCGGTTTAGGACATTCTGCAGTTATTCATTCTACAAATACAGAAGTACAAAAACAGTTTGGTTTACGTATGAAAGCATGTCGCCTTATTGTGAATGCTCCGTCAGCACAAGGCGGAATTGGTGATATATATAATGCTTTCATTCCATCGCTTACACTTGGATGCGGATCATACGGAAAGAACTCTGTATCTCAAAACGTAACGGCAACTCATTTAATGAACGTAAAGAGACTTGCAAATAGAAAAAAGAATATGCAGTGGTTCAAGCTGCCACCAAAAATTTATTTTGAAAAACACGCTACACAATATTTAGCAAGTATGCCAAACATTTCACGAGCATTCATTGTAACAGATCCTGGAATGGTTCAACATGGATATATTGATGTAGTAACGCATTATTTAGGTCAACATAGAAATGATGTAAAAGTAGAAATATTCTCTGAAGTAGAACCAGATCCATCAGATGAAACTGTATTTAAAGGTGCAGAAATGATGAGAAGCTTCAAGCCAGACGTGATTATTGCTCTTGGCGGCGGATCAGCGATGGATGCAGCAAAAGGAATGTGGCTATTTTATGAGCATCCAGAAACAGAATTCTTTGGTATCAAACAAAAGTTTTTAGATATTAGAAAACGTACATGCAAATATCCAAAACTAGGAACTAAAGCGCAGTTTGTTGCGATTCCTACAACATCTGGAACAGGATCAGAAGTGACACCATTTGCGGTTATTACAGATAAAAAGAATAATATCAAATACCCGCTTGCTGATTATGAATTAACACCAGACGTTGCAATCGTTGACCCGCAGTTCGTTAAGACAGTACCACCACATGTAACTGCTGATACAGGAATGGACGTATTAACACATGCGATTGAAGCGTACGTATCTATTATGGCAAACGATTATACAGATGGATTAGCTTTAAAAGCAATTGATCTTGTCTTTAAATATTTACCACGTGCATATAAAGATGGAAATGACGAAGAAGCTCGTGAAAAAATGCATAATGCTTCAGCAATTGCTGGGATGGCATTTGCCAATGCGTTTCTTGGTATTAACCATAGCTTAGCGCATAAAATTGGACCGGAGTTTCATATTCCGCATGGACGTGCTAATGCAATCTTAATGCCGCATGTTATTCGCTATAATGCAATTAAGCCAAGAAAACATGCACTATTCCCTAAATATGAGCACTTTGTTGCGGATGAGCGTTATGCACATATCGCAAGAATGCTTGGTCTTAAAGCACGTACAGTAGAAGAAGGCGTGGAATCATTAGTACAAGCTATTATCGCCCTTGGAAAAGAATTAAATATCAATATGAGTGTTGCTGGTCAAGGTGTTGAAAAAGAAGCATTTGAAGCGGTTGTTGATATACTTTCTGAACGAGCATTTGAAGATCAATGTACAACAGCAAATCCGAAATTACCGCTTATTTCAGAGTTGAAAGAAGTGTATATGCAAGCTTATAAAGGTGTATAGAAAATTTGAAAGAGCCGTTTAGCAGCGGCTCTTTTTACTTTGGAAAACATCTCCCTCATTGGCTGGATTTACTTGCCTTAAAAACTATTAGAATATGATAAAGTGAGAGGGAGGAGTGGTAGAAGTATGAAAGAATTACAACAGAAAATAGCAGATTATATTCGCTTCGGTCAAGTTCTTCTTGCGCTAGCCACATTTTTAATGATTGGTCTATTGATTCCAAATGAAGGAAGAGAAACTGTACAATCCTTTGCGATGATGGGTGTTATTGTTTTATTTTTAGGGATGTCATTTTTCTTCTTCAAACGTGTTAAAGTATTGCGTGACAGGTTAGAGGAGAACGAGTATGAATAAGATTGATAGATGAAACGCTACGAAAAGAGTGTATCTTTTTGTAGCGTTTTTTCGTATAAGTAAAATTTGTAGAAAATGTATGTGTTTTATATTGACAATGATAATCTTTATCAATTAAAATATAATAGAACTAAGTTCTAATTCAAGGTCATTTGTGAACGGGAAGTTCTTGTACGTTGTTAGAACAAGATAAATACCTAGTATATAATTGAAAATCCTCCCCCTCCCTCAATTGTAGTTTTCTTTATACTAGTTATGATATGGATGCAGTAGACAAGTCTTTGTCTACTGCTTTTTTTTCGTTAAAACTTGTATATCACTGTAATCTTTGATGATAAAATCTGCATACGGTGTTAACTCTTCTATTGCATGTTCATGATTAGCAATGCCTACAGCAATACTTCCGGCCTCTTTAGCCATTTTTACATCTACAACAGTATCTCCAACCATTACTAGCTCATTTGGTCTAATATCAAGCTGTTCACATGCTTTTGTAATCATTTCTGGATGAGGCTTTCCGTTTTCTACATCTTCTGGCGTAAAGAGAAATTGAAGAGATGGTATGTTAAGTAAATCAATACATTTTTTTGTTCTCACCTTATTGTCCGAGGTAAGAATACCTGTGTATATTTCTTCTTTTTGCAAAGAAATAATGCATTCAGTTATCCCTTGAATAGGATGAAAAGCTTGTTCAATGGATAATTGCTCATTACTTTCTTCAAATATGGTAGTAGCGAGCTCTTTGCAACGGTGCCATGGATATTTTTTGATTTGATATAAAAGGCTGGCGACAACAATAATTTCTTCTTCTTCAGATGCGACCGCTAACAGGCCTTTAAAATCAACTTTGTTTGGAGGTACAAATCCAACTGCTTTTTCCCACAGAGGTTCATACTTTTTACCAACAATTTGTGAAAATTTGTATTTTCGCAGTCTATCAATTTCCTGCCAAAATGGAATCGCGTGAAATAATGTACCATCCTTATCAAAGGCAATTGCTTTCGTTTCAATAACCTCTCCAGAAATTTGAATTTTTCCCATATTTCATGTCACCTCGTTTATAATAGTTACCATATACTGTACATTCTGAAATGCATTACAGGTCAAGGGGGAAGTTAAGATTTCTACAATTGAAGATATCGCTAAATTAGCCGGAGTGTCTAAAGCAACCGTTTCCCGTGTGATCAATCATCATCCGTATGTACGTCCAGAATTAAGGGCGAGAGTGCAAGCGATTATTGATGAAAAAAATTATGTACCTGTGGCGACAGCGAAAGATCTACGTCGTCTACAAACAAAATTAATCGGTGTAGTCGTACCAAATTTACATCATCCCTTTTTTAGTCAGTTAATTCAAGAGTTAAGTGGTATTTTAAAAATAGATCGTTATGATATCGTGATATTACAATCAAATTATGAAATTGAGAGAGAAAGAGAATTTTTACAATATATTAGGACGAAAAAGTTAGATGGGCTTATTTTTACTACACTTTCTTTGCCAATAGAGGAAATAGAGCGTGCGATAACTTCAGGAGCTATTGTTATTTGTAATGAACATGTAGAAACAGAACTCGTATCTACAGTTCAATTTGATGAAGAGCTAGCTGGTTACATTGGAACGAGGCATCTTTTGGAAAATGGATATACACGTATAGGATTTTGTTACGATACATTAAAAAGTAAAGCGCAGAGAAAAAGATATCAAGGGTATAAAAGAGCTTTAAAGGAGTATGGTCTACAGTTACAGCAAGAATGGGTATTTCCAAATTGCTATGGGCTGAAGGATGGGAAGAGGGTAATAGATAGCATTCACTCCATGCAAAATGCCCCAGATTCCATCTTTACAGGCAGTGATGAAATAGCTGCTGGAATTATTATGGAGGCTCAAAAGTTGAAAATTGCGATCCCACAAGATTTTGGTGTTATAGGATTTGATAATCAAGAACTTTCGATGATAATGCATCCTAATATAACAACGATTAATACCTCCATTACAAGTATGGCAAAGAATTCTATCGTATTATTACATAAACAATTGCGAGGAGAGCCTGTACAACGTATACAATTACCTATTTCAATTATAGAAAGAGAATCTACAAGAAGGGAGTAGGATATGTTCCATACAGATCGTTTACAATTTCGAAAATATACAATGGATGACTTAGATTTCTATGCTTCCTTATGGGGAAATGTGAAAGTAATGCGCTACATTGGGAACGGAACGCCAAAAACATATGTGCAGTGTAAGAAAAGTCTGGAAAGCTGGGTTCTTCCTAGTTATAAAAACGGTTTAGGATTATTTCTAATGATTGAAAAGGATACAGGTACTCCAATTGGTCACGCAGGACTCGTTAGGCAACAAGTAGATGGAAGAGAAGAAATTGAAATTGGGTACTGGTTACTTCCAGAGTATTGGGGAAATGGATATGCAAAGGAAGCAGCAACAGCTTTTCGAGATTATGGTTTTCAAGTGTTAAGTTTGAATAAGCTCATTTCTCTTATTAATCCAGATCATCCTGCTTCTATCTTTGTTGCCCGAAAAACAGGAATGAGTTATGAGAAGACAGCATCATTTCATGGAATAGATGTTCTTGTATATGCAATTAAAAGAACAGGATAAATCCTGCTCTTTTAAAGAATGAGACTACTAAATACCATTAATATGTTTAAAATTACATGCCATATAATAGCTGGAATGATACTATTTGATTTCACAACTATTCCTCCATAAAATATACCAGCTATAATAAAAGCGGTGGAAACACTCCAAGAAAAACCTAAGGAGTAATGCTGCAAACCAAAACCAATGCTTGTAAGCAAAATAGCCCATTTTTCATCAAACTGATTTGTAAACTGATGTAGTAGGATTCCCCGCCAAATACATTCTTTTAATACGCCATTGATAATAGAAAACAATACGGCAAATAGCATGATATGTTGTATATAAGATATTTCTATTTGTAGTAGAAAAGGTGTAAAGGTGACGATGTTAATAGAAATCGCGATGATAAGAAATATATAAATTTTAACTTGATGAGGACCACTCCAAATAAAAGGCATGTGCAAAGTATTGTTCCATTTTGGTTGATTCCAATTTAGAGATATTCGCTGTTTGCGTACAAGAGCATCTATGAGAAATGGCACAAAAACAAGAAGTAGGCAAAGACGTTTCACAATAATTGTTAGTTCTCTTGAAGAAAAGGGAATTTGATCAATAGTAAATAAATAGAGAAAGAATCCACTCCCAAATAATAGAGTAATCCATATGAAATGATGATAGTTTTTCTTTTTTAGTAGTAGAAGTAGTAATGTAAGGATCCATAAACAAAAGAATGCTATATTAGTAGTTTGTATAGTAATCATAAGAGGTGTAAAAGAATAATAAAAATCCCTTCATCTTTTTCTCCTTTTAAAAAGGTAATATTCAACTTTTAAAGAATAGTATATAACAATAAAAGGGGGAGTGGGATTGTATATTTATCATAATGGACTCATTATTCGAGAAGGAACGACAGGTGTGCCAGCTTATGCAATTAAAAGTTTATTTGAAGATGCGGGCTGGAGTAACAATAGCATTCCATCATGGCAAATTGAAAAATTTACGATAGCATTTGAAAATTCTACGTGGGCTTTTACGATTTGGGATGAGGAAGAAATGATTGCGATGGTTCGTGTTATTTCTGATCAGATAATGGCTGCAAATATTATGGATTTAGTTGTGAAGTATGAATATAGAGGAAAAGGATTAGGAAAGAAGCTCGTTTCCCTTTGTATGCAGAAACTCCCTCATGGAGATTGGTTTGCTCATACTTCTGCGAATAATTTTGATTTTTATCGTAGTTGTGGTTTTGAGGTGCGGGATTTATCTCAAAATGGGACGTGTGCTTATTATGGTTATAATGAAGCGAAAAAAGCAGGACATCGATAATCCCATTAGATAATAGAAAGCGTGTAAAAAGGATTGCTAGACGATAGCGATCCTTTTGTATTTACACAAATAAACTATTTTATTGTACAAAAAAGAAGTAGTGAATTGCGAATGAGAGAGTAAACAAGGGGAGTAGGAATATCATTTTCTTTTTGAAACCTTTAAAGAAGGAGTTATTATTGGGAGCAAGCCAAACTTCTAATGTGGAATAGAAGAGTAATGAAACTGCCAATAATATGCCACTAACTAATTCAAATGTCATTGTTAAGACCTCCAATTTCACCAAAGATACTTAAATAATAACATGAAAATGTTAATTATTAACAGTTTGTAACGATACTTTTAGTGATTAAAATGAAGGTCTATTCATTTTGTGGTAAAATAATAAAGAAAATTCAGAAATTTAAAAAGGAGGATAAAATGAATATTAAAGTAGGAGATACGTTTCGGTACGAAAGAACATTTACAGAAGAAGAGGTTTTGGAATTTGCTCATCTTACAGGTGATAAAGGGAGACATCATATGGAACATGATGAGCAGGGACGTTTAATGGTGCATGGTTTATTAACTGCAAGTATTGGAACGAAAATTGGTGGAGAGGTACATTACATAGCACGGGAATTAGTAAGTGAATTCATCAGGCCTGTTTTTACTGGAGATACAATTACTTGTGATGTAACTCTTACAAGTGTGGAACAAATGGAAGGGTACAAAAAGGTATCGATAGAGTCGATTTATCGTAATCAAAAAGGGAAAGAAGTATTAGTAGGATCAAGCTATGGAATTATACGAGAATAATGCAAAAAGCCTGTTTTTCATTTTTGAAAACAGGCTTTTTACATTGCCTTTTAATATACACGTTTTCGATTTTCAGCATGGCTCGAGATGAGTAATAATGCGGAGTCTTCGCCAATATTACGCACAATATGTGGCACACATGCACTCCAGGAGAAAGAATCTCCTTCTTCCACAATCGCGATATCTTCTCCGTGCTGTACTTCTAATTTACCGCGCAAAACAAGATGGCATTCTTCACCTTCATGAGCATTTGGTATATTTTCTTTTGGGAATCCAGCTGGGATTTCTACTAAAGATAAACGAAGGCCTCCTTGCTCAGCGACATGTTCAATCCTTTGTTCATCTTTTCCATACACACTGTATTTTCGTTCTTCCTTTTTTACAATTTTCATGTGATCTTTTTGCTCAAGTAATAAATAAGGAAGAGGAACGTTTAAAAATTTGGAAATGGTTTCTAAAGTTGAGATAGATGGAGAAGTTTTATTATTCTCGACCTGGCTCATAAAACCTTTAGAAAGTCCTGTTCCTTCACAAATTTGGGCGATAGTGACGCCTCTGCGCTGACGAATTTCACGTATTGCAGAACCGATATTCATAATAATCAAGCTCCTTTTTTGTAGACAACTATTTGTATCATAGCAAAAAAAAACATTTTTTTCTCAAGAAAAATAAATTGACGAATAAAAAAAATATTGTATGTTTTATAATATAAACAAAAGTTTTATATTATAAAACTAAAAAGGAGAGAACAAAATGAATCAACATATTGGTAATTTAATTATTCGTATTGTATTAGGAGTAACGTTTTTTATGCATGGTTTGGCAAAGTTCCAATCAGGCATTGATAATATTGCAGGATGGTTTACAAGCATTGGTTTACCAGGTGCTCTTGCATACGGCGTAGCGACAGTAGAATTAGTTGGTGGTCTGTTATTGATTATCGGTTTAGGTGTACGTTATATTGGATTATTATTCGCACTTATTTTAGTTGGAGCAATTGTAAAAGTAAAATGGTCTGCTGGTTTATTAGGAGATGGAAAGAATCCAGGATACGAATTAGACCTTGCATTGTTGGCAATGGGTCTTTACTTATTCGTTGTTAAAGCTGAAGGTTTTGTAGATAACTTCTTAAAAGCAACTGTATTCAAAAAAGACTAATCGAAATGGGGGCATAACAATATGGACTTTCGACTTCATCCCAGTACAACACTCGGTGCAGTTCATTTATATGTATCGAACTTACAACAGTCTCTAGCATTTTATACAGATGTGTTACGATTGAAAGTGGTAAGAGAAGAGGAGCATATCGCTACACTTGGTAATGAAAGTAATGAACCACTTCTTATAATAGAAGAGAAAGAAAATGCTCTTCCAAAACAAAGAAGTCGCACTGGTTTATATCACTTTGCAATCTTACTACCAAGTAGACAAGATTTAGCAAATATTCTTCTTCATCTTGTGCAGAAAGTGTATCCGTTACATGGCGGGGCAGATCATTACTTTAGCGAAGCAATTTATTTAGCTGACCCAGATGGAAATGGAATCGAAATTTATCATGATCGTCAAAGAGAAGTATGGCGTGATGAAAAGGGAGAGCTTCCGTTTGTTAGCAACCCATTAGATGGAGAAGGATTATTACAACAAGGAAATGAGTGGAATGGATTTCCAAGCGGAACAGTAATGGGACATATCCATTTACATGTTGCTGATTTAGAAGAAGCAAAACGTTTTTATGTAGATGGGCTTGGATTTGAAGTGACGATTCCAGTCCGAAACGGTGTATTATTTGTTTCAGCAGGTGGCTATCATCACCATGTTGGTTTAAATACATGGCAAGGTGAAGGTGTGCCGCCGCAAATGCCAAATTCCGTTGGCTTGAAATATTTCACAATTGTACTAGTAGATGAAAAAGAAAAAGAGCAAGTGTGTGAAAGCTTAAAATATATTGGCGCGATTGCTACGTATAAAGATGGAATAATGCAAGTAGAAGATCCGTTTGGTCACTGTATTCAATTGATTGTAAAAGGAGAAGCCTAAATAAAGGCTTCTCCTTTTTTACTTTCTTATAATTGCTTTTTCATTTTGTAAAAAGAGTTCATTAAACTGTCTTGCTAGCTCGAAATCAAGTTTTGTTAAACCTTTTGCATTCCAGGATGACAAAGTAATAATGACTGCTTTATACTGGATAAGGATAAATGGATGGTGATTGTGTTCTTCTGATAGTTTGGCGGCTTCAGAGACAAATTCGACACCTTTTAAGTAGTCGGAAAACATATATTTTCTTTCAATCCATTTTTCATCTTTCACTGTCCATTTATCTAGCTTTGCTAATTCCTCTTGCACTTCTTCATCTGTTAGTCGTTGCATTATTGTTCACATCCTTTATTGAGAGTAGGGCAAGACCATTGCTAATCAAACGTTTTACAGATTCATTTTCTGTAAAAGTAGAAAGTTGTTGTAATAGAGCAGTAGATGCGTCGTGCCCTTTGTTATGCTCTAAAAGTAATTCTAAAATTTCAAGACGAAGTAACCATTCTTTCGTATAGAACTTATTTAGTACCTCTTGAATTGCTACTAATTGTTCCACATGTGAATCTTGTAACACACCTTCATTTCGAATATCACGAACGGTTTGATACATACGATCAAGCTCAGTTAATGTAAGTGGTTCTGGTGTTTCTTCTACTTCTTCAGTCACTTCGAAGAATGCGGCTGCATCGGCTGCGCCTGGGAATACAGAAGTGATTTTTGAACCAACTGCCATGTCAAAAGCTCCCCATGAAGCATCAAATAATAGACGATCTTTGTAAACCACTGTGCAATCTGTAAATGAAATAAGAGCGATTTTTTCATCGTTTTTCATAATATCGGTTACTGTTCCTTTTACATGAACACCGCTTGCAAAGTATAGTTCCGTACGATTACCAATGATAATGCCTAATGCTTGTAACTCCTCATCTGTGCAATCTTCGAGTGAAACATTGCCTTCTAATAAACCAACTGGTGTACCAAATCCATCTTGATGTACAGCTGTAGAATGATTCGGTAGTTGTTTATTGTTTAGTGCTAATGCAGTCGGTGTATTTGTTTTCATGTAAATCACTCTACCTGCATCATTTTGAATATTTTCTGCAAATGTACCTGTAATTTGTAACCCACTACTTAATTGAGCAGTTGCATTGTTTTCAGAACGAATTGCTTTTTCTAATCCTTCTGCGTCACCTGTTTTAAAAGCCATTGTTTCAGAGAAGTTCTCAAGTGCCTCTGTTAATTCTTCAAATGACTTGCATACAAATAGCTGTGGTTGCATTTTTGTAACATCATAGGTCGTTTTTGTACAAGCTTCAATTGAGAATGGGACTTTTTCTACAGCATCTGTTAAACAATGTTTGCTCTCACCGACAGAGGAGAGAAGACCGGCACCGTAAATTTTCGGGTTATTTATATCTCCAATTAAGCCGTACTCGACTGTCCACCAGAAAAGGCGAGAAATTTGTTCCGCTTCTGATAAGCCAGAAACAAGCTTTTGCTTTTCGACAACTTCTTTTTCAGCTGCTGCAACTTCTTCTGGTGTAGAAGTTGGACTTTCTTTCACAATTGTCAAAGTACGCACAGCTTCAAAAGCATCGTGTTCTTCTTTAGTTGAAAATGCTTTTGCTCCAATTTGGCCAAATCGTTTTACATATTTTGCATATGTAGGATCAAGTAAAATCGGTGCATGTCCAGCTGCTTCGTGAACGATATCAGGAGCTGGAGTATATTCAATGTTTTCCACTTTACGAATATCTGTTGCGATTGGTAATAAACCATGTCCTTGGAAATCAAAGAACGCTACGCCGGGAATAAGGCCGTCAATCGTTACTGCACCCCAACCACTTGGTGCTAAGCATTCATTCATTTCTTCAACCTTTGGAATTGCATCTATATTAATACCAGATGATTGTAGTCCGTTAACATAGGCTGGATGAGCAACATCTTTTAAAAAGTTATGGTTTTGTCTCATAATGTAACGCCACACAGCGTGATTAACCGGTGTGTACTGATCGTAATGCTGCGTGGATACAAATGGTTTTAAATGTGATGGAATTTCTGTTTTCTTTGTCATTAATACATCCTCCTTTTTTATCTGTAAAAACTGCTGTGATTACTTTTGGGTATATCACCCCCTTTCAATTATTGTAAGCGCTTATAAGATTTTATCATAAGATTCGGAATTATTTAACATTTGTTTTTGTGAGAAATAGAAAAAGCCCCTATCGGAAAATCCGATAGGGGCGAAGAAATCGCGGTACCACCCTATTTGTAAGTGAAAATCCACCTACTTCTCAGTTACTGATAACGGAAAAATCCGTCTTTTCCTTCATGCAAAAATAGCACTACGAAAAAGAAACTCCAGAATTGTAATTCGCACTTGTATATGTACTGATTCGCACCAAACATCAGCTCTCTGAAACAGGGATATAAGTTACTACTGCGATTCTTTCAACGCGTAATATATGAAATTGTTTAAAAGGGGAAGACGCAAAAAAGTCCCTATCGGAAAATCCGATAGGGACGATAGAAATCGCGGTACCACCCTACTTGTAAACAAAAAATTGTTTACCACTTACTTTAAGATAACGGAAAGATCCGTCTTTCTCTTCATGCATAATCGCACTACGGGAAAGAAGCTCCAGAATTGTAATTCACGCTTGTATATGTACTGATTTGCACCAACCATCAGTTCTCTGAGTCAGGGATATAAGTCGCTACTAGGTTTCCTTCAAAGCCGATATATAATTCGTTCAACTAAACTATGTTTCGTATTATAAAACTACATTTGAATAGTTGTCAACAATAATTTTATTTAAATATAGTAGATAAGGGGAACGATAAGTGGGAATTATCTATAGGAGGATAGGAAAAGATGTGGAGAAAAATAATTGTTTTGATTGTCTGTGTTTGCTGCTTATGTGAAGCTGTGCCTACTGTTCAAGCTGAAACAAAAAATATACAAGTAGCTTTTATTCGTAACCATAATCTCTGGATAAAAATCGATGGGAACGAAAAACAAATAACAAAAGGAGAGTACATAACAAAGCCAAAATGGTCACATGATGGAAAATGGATCGCATACGCAAAGGGAGAGGAACAAAATCAGCTTGAATTGTACCGTGTTGCGGATGGAAAAAAAGTTGTTCCGTCTCAGACAGAAGCAACGAATTATCAATGGTCACCGGCAGAGAATATAATTGCATTTGAATTTACAAGCACGTTAAATACATTTGATGCAGAGAAGAAGAATGCAACGTTTGAAAATGTATCATCGGGTGTAGGAGACTATGCATGGTATCCAGACGGAAAGAAATTTCTTGTTTCGTCTGAGGCTCAGTTGCTTCCAACAGGTTGGACAGGAGCGCAGTTATATGAAGTACAAAAGGATGCAGGAATGAATCCGAATAAAATGAAACACCTGTATACATTACCGAGTATGCAGGAAGATTTCTTAGCTTATATTGCAAGTGATTTCAAGTGGTCTCCAAATCAAAAGTGGATTGCTTTTTTAGCTGTACCAACTGCTTCGTGGTCAGCTGATAGTAATACACTTTGTCTTTTGAAAGCGGACGGAAGTTATTTTGAAAAAGTAGATCAAATGTTATTAAACAGCCAATGGATACAATGGGCTCCATCGAAAAATATATTAGCTTATATTGAAGGAAGTGGAAGATTTGCGTTAGAGAATAAACATTTAAAAGTAAAGGAATTACCCGCTCTCCAGCAAGAAAAATTCACTCCAAAAGGATATGTTGATTGGGATTTTACATGGCAGGATAATGAACTTATTACTCTTTCAAGAGCGAAGGAAATGGAATGGTCGAACGAAGAAAAAAAAAGATCATTGCCTTCTTTATACCAAGTAAATATTCAATCAAATCGACAGCGTCAAATTACAACTCCTTCAAAAAAATATGGAGATTACAATCCACTTTATATAAAAAGTGAAAATCAGCTGACATGGATGCGCTCTGACCGTAAAAAGGCAGATATGTGGTTGGCGAATGGAGATGGATCGAAAGCGAAGAAATGGATTGAAAATATTGATGTCCCCCAGTGGTATTATGAAAAATGGAATTGGGAGGAAGTTATTTCTGTAAAAGAAGGTTAAAAAAGGCTGCCTAGAATATTTTTTAGGCAGCTTTTTTATAGTTATTTGTGCGTTTTATTCGGCTTCTTTTTCCCAGGATTTCCATTCCCTTGGCGTTTTCTATTTTGCTCGTCTTTCGCTTGTTTTTCGTGTATTGTGTCTAAAAAATCATTTGAGTTACTCATTGATATATCCTCCTCAGAATTTCGTTTTATCTCTGTTACTATAACCATTTGAGAGGAGAATCATGAATTGGTATTCGGATTAAAAAATGTATAACTCTGTATAGATTTTTCAGCTTTCAAACATTTGTGAATTCCTCCCTAAATATATAAGAATTATAAAGTGAAACTTTAATCAGTGGGGGTTTTCTTCATCCCCCACTGATGATTATTAGCCCTCACCAATCGGGCTTTTACGGGCAGTTGATCCCCACCTAACTTCTTTGCTTTCACTGAATTTTGAGGTGGAGGTCTTACTGCCCGTTAATGCGGGATAAAAATGGTTTACATATTTTATTGTAATAATTGCTAATATGGGTGTCAGGTATTTTTTACAGCATCATTCATAATTGTGATTAAAAATAATGCAAAAGGAATATAGAAGAGAAAGGAGAAAAGATAGAAAGATATATTTATTTTCATAGAAAGGACTAAAACTATGAAACTTATTTTCATAAGGCATGGCGAGGGAACACATACAAAAGATTTACCTATGAGCTTGCAATTAGAGAATCCAGCTTTGACAAAAGAAGGCGAAAAACAAGCATTGTTACTTCAAAGTAGTTTACCACTACAAGAAAGCGATGTATTAATAGCGAGTCCTACGCTTCGAACATTACAAACTGCTGCGATATGGAGCTCACAAGTAGTTTGCCGCAAAATAACACATCCTTATATTTCTCCACGTATTTTCCCTTATCGTGAAGGAGCGAGAACATTACCGTGTGACAGGTTGTTAGATACAAAGGTAATTCAAGAGTTATTTCCTAGTTTTTCTTTAAGAGAAAATACAAACGATATGTTATGGAATCAGGGGATAAATATGATTTCAGAGAAGGAATTTCAGAATATAGCAGATGAATTCATCGATTGGTGTTATACATTACATACAGAAAGAATTTGTATCGTTTTACACGATGGAACGATTACAGCATATAGGCAGTATTTACAAAACTTAGTTCTAACCAGAGAGGATTTTTTAGAAGAAACAGGTGTGTATGAAATAAACTTATGAATGGAGGTTTTTTATTTGAATATTGCGTTAGTAGTTGGCGATAATTCAGATTTAGAAGCACAATCGCTTCGAGCGACGCTTGAGTATTTTGGAGCAAGAGTTATTACATATTGGATTGGTCGACCGCGGGATTTGATGGATGTTCTTTCAGGGAAAAGTTTGTATGAAGATATAGATTATATTATCTTTTGCTTTCATGGTGAAGAAGGGGAATTTGTAATGGAAGAATTAGGGGAAGATGTGTATGAGAAAGATGAGCTGAGAGGAAACTTTGGTGTAACTGAAATTAAACAATATGCAAAATTGCATAACAAGTATATTATCAATAGCGGGTGTACTTTAGGAGATCCAAAACTTGCGACAGCATTTTTAAATAGTGGTGTAAAAGCTTATATAGGCTCAACAGATTATGTGGATGGAAATGCAGCACTTATGTTTACAATGCGTTTATTTTACGGGCTTATTAATCATCAAAAAACAATAGATGATGCATTTCAAGATGCAAAATCATTAGATAACGGGACTCTTACATTTGAATTATATAGAGAATGAAACGTGCTTATCCGAATATAGGATAAGCACGTTTCACATTTACCGCATAATTTTTTTTGCGAAAAATAATGAAAATCATTATCAATTATGGTATGATATTTTCAAGTTTTTTGCAAGGAAATAAAAGCAACTATATAAATGTTAGTTTTTAACATTCTATGTAATTGTCACGATTTATTCATAATTAACATTTGAAAAATAAGTAACTAATGTTAAGATATTACCTGTAACTAACTTAATTACATCTTTAGGAGGAAGATATGGTTATTCAATTTTTAAGAGAAAACAAAGCAGTTTCTTTTGTGTTAACGATTATCCGTGTTTATCTGGGGTACACATGGTTGATGGCTGGAATCGGAAAGTTACAAGGAAAGGGATTTGATGCGACAGGTTATTTGCAGGGGGCTATTGAAAAGTCAAAAGGAGCACAACCAGCTGTTCAATCTTGGTGGGCAGCATTCTTACAAGACTTTGCAATTCCGAATGTTGATCTATTTAACACGCTTGTAACATGGGGAGAAATTCTAGTTGGAATAGGTTTAATTGTAGGTTGTTTAACGAAAACAGCTGTCTTTTTTGGTCTTGTAATGAACTTTTCCTATATGTTTAGTGGGTCTCTAGGTGTGAATCCACAAATGGTTATTTTATCTATGTTTGTTTTAGTTGCTGGCATGAATGCTGGAAAACTTGGAATTGATGGTTGGATTGGACCTAAATTACTAGGTTCAAAAACGCAAAAAAGACAGAGGCAAGCTGCTTAATATATGAAACGGGTATCTCAAAGGTGAGATACCCGTTTTTATTACTTTGTCGTTTCGGTTGGATTCTTTTCAAAGAATTCTTTTACATAGCCCATAAATTCTTTCGGTTCTTGGCGGAATGGGGCATGATAACCTTTTTCAATAATATGAAAGGCGCTGTTTTTTAAAAACTGATGATAAGATTCGCCGTCTTTCCATGATACACTACTATCATTTCTGCCCCAAATAATTAAAGTCGGAAGCTTGATTTCACTAGCATTAATCTTAAGGCGTCTAGGCCACATTTTCATTTGGTTATAATGTTCTGTATCATCACGTTTAAATTTCACTTTACTTTCATCATAATTTGTAATTGAAGAAACAGTATTTAAATCAGTTGATAACTGTGGCTTAGGTGAAGCATTTCTGTTCGTTAATGATACAGCTCCTGTAGCGTCCGTTAAAATGAGATGGGTAACTGCATTTGGATATAAGTATGTTAAATTAAGAGAAATTTCTCCACCCATAGAATGACCAAGCACTGCAAATGTATCATATCCTAATTTTTTCATTAACTTATAATAAAGATTGGCATGGTTAGGGAAAGAATATGGAAAATCCATCGGCTTGGAAGAATGGCCAAATCCTAAAACATCAACGGAGATAATCGTATGATCTTTTGCTAAGTCTGCATAAATATCGCTAAATCCGTTGGATGATCCACCAAATCCATGAAGCATAAGTAATGGTGGTTTCTTTTTCCCAATTTGTTTAAAGTAAATAGTTTGTCCATCTATTTCGACCATTTTTTCATCTGTTGTTAACTTTGTTTCAATTGTATTTTTTACCTGTTTTACTGTTTCTACTGGTTTTTCTGCCGCATTACAACCCACTAATAATGTAAGAGTAAGACAGCTTACTATATAAGATTTCATTCGTTTCAAGCATTTGACCCCTTTCTAACATAACGCTGCATCCATCATAGCAAATAAATGGTCACGATTTCCAGATAGGTGACTTCAATTTTTTATCATAAGGGGTGAAAGCAGTGTTTCTTGAAATCCTTTCGATTCCAAGTGTGCTCGAAATGTACATTGTGAGTGTGGAACATCTATACGTACAGTTCCATTCCAACCTTTGCAAATGGATTGTAATAATTGGATTGCATCTCCCTCATTTTTTGCGATCAGAGGGGTAATGCACCATGCCCATCAACCTAACAGAACAGGTTACCCCCAAAACGAGAAAAATGAACTTCGTTGCTATAAAAGACATAAAAT